>CACXCN010000056.1 GCA_902766095.1 uncultured Selenomonas sp.
AATGTGCATGATGTGGATATCTTTTGTGGCCAGCAGGCCGATTCTATAAGGCACATAGGCCATTTACCGTGTGCGAAGTTTGAGTAATGATATAGAGATGTTCCTGAACATGACGGCCAATCTCGGCGGCGGCTGGAAGGGCAATATGAGCTTCTTCGCCGCGCGCGACCGCGTCGGTGACTGGCGCACGAACGAGAACACGACCGGTCAGTTCGACCTGTCGCGCGTCTGGGTGCAGGGGCCGATCAACAAGCGTCAGAACCTCGAGCTCGGCCGCATGAAGAGCTCGACGTTCAAGAGCATCGTCATGGGCGAGTACTGGACCGGTGCCCGTCTGCGCCAGAAGATCAACCGGAAGCTCACGCTCGCGTTCTCCGCTGGCAAACCGGATATGTCAACTTCGGTACGCCGGTATAAATATGCGAAATATGATGAGTCGATGTATGTCGTCGATCCTTCGGATACAAGCGCATATTCCAATTATGCCAAGCTTACGAATGTCACCGTTTATAATAAGAACACAGGTACTACTACTAGCGGGCATACCGTATATGTGAATACCGCTTATATAGGCACGCAGATAGAGTATCCGACCGAGAACGCGACCGGTGGCGCTCTGCAGATGTCGTACAGCAATGCGGATGCTAAAACGACTATCGACAATAATGCCAATACATTTATAAATGTGGGCAGCGATGCACACTATCATCTGTATGTGCCGATTGCCCGTGAAGATTACAAAGGCTCCCGTTCGGTAGCTGATACCTACATCAATCCGGCGAACGTCGGTATCTCCTTTGAATCCGTTGAGGCTGATTATCGCTTGAACAACAAGTGGCGGTTCAATGCCGGCTACTGGAATACGCATGCGCCGAAGGCCGGCTATGATGGCACGCATCTCTGGGAGGGCATGATCTCGTATGATCCCTGCCGCAAGTGGTCGTTTACGGCGAACTTCGCGAAATCGGACCGCTCCGAGCAGAACGTCGCACAGATATTCAAGGTCCAGTATGGCCGCTACAGTGCGTCTCAGGCGCACAGCTGGGCGACATGGGTCTATTTCGGCCGCAGCGGCCGCCAGTCGTATATCAAGAACGGCTACGATATCAAGGACGATACTTACGGCGGCAAGGGCCTCGAGTACTACTTCGTCTACGTGCCGCGCAAGAATGTCACGGCGACGTTCCGCTATCTCTGCCATCGTCCGCTGCAGCCGGATACGGCTAATCATGATTTCTTCCAGTCCGAATACCGCGGCGAGCTCGACTGGTTCTTCTGAGAAATGTGAGCGCATTCCGTTCAATGTAGTATAATATGGGTACAGGAGGATAGCTGTATGAAGTGCAGGAATCTATGTGCGCTCGTGACGGCCGGCGTGCTGCTCACGGGCGGGGCGTGGCTGCCAGCGGAACTGATGAATCTGGCGCCGGTACCGGTGTCGACGGCTCAGGCGGCCGTGCCGCTCAAGCATGTCTATCAGGGCGCGACAGAGCTGAAAATCGATGCCATCGTGAATCAGTCGGCGGCGCAGGTCGGTACGGATGCCGAGGGGCGTATCGTCTCGCCGACCATCCAAGGCGCGCTCGACGCCATAAAGGCGAAGCATGTCGATCAGGCGACCATCGTGGTCATGCCGGGCACGTATCGTGAGAAGCTCGTGATCCGGCAGCCGAACCTCACGCTCGTCGGCGTGACGGGACCGGAGTACACGACGATCGTCTGGGACGATGCCGAGGGTACGGCCGTGCGCCCCGATGACAAGGAGGCCCCGTCCGGTCGCAAACTCTATGGCATGTCTGGCTGCGCATCCATCCAGATCAAGGACCAGGCGCTGAATTTCCAGGCGGTCAATATCACGTTCTCGAATGATTTCGTCCCTGAGGATCATCCGGAGATGAAGAGCCGGCAGGCGCTGGCGATGAAGAACTCGTCGGACGGCTCGAGCTTCTGGAACTGCCGGTTCCTCGGACGTCAGGATACATTGCTGACGGCCGAGGGGCGCCAGTATTTCAAGAACTGCTACATCGAGGGCGATGTCGACTTCATATTCGGCGGCGCTGATGCAGTCTTCGAGGATTGCGAGATCATGATGCTCGGCATTCGCGATTCGAATCCTATCGGCTACTACACAGCCCCGTCGACGCTCGCGAAGGACAAGGGCATGCTGTTCTATCACTGCCATCTCGGCGCGACGTATCAGCCGGGCGAGGCAGAGTGCTATCTCGGCCGGCCATGGCATCCATCGTCGGCGAAGGGAGCGGTCAGCTGCGCAGCTGTGTTCCGCGAGTGCCAGATCGATGATGTGCTGGCCGAGGATGGCTGGAGCCCGATGGCGAATAAGAGCGGCGAAGCCGATCCGGCGAAGGAACGTATGTTCGAATACAAGAATACCGGCGACGGTGCGAAGATCAACAAATCTCGCCGCCAGCTATCGGATGCCGATGCGGCGAACTATACAGTAGCGAAATACCTCGATGGCTGGACGCCTGAGGAAGTTTCCTATAAATGATGGTAGTATGATGGGGGTAATACGATGAAGCGGAAGAAATTGCTCAGCGCACTGATCGCTGCCAGCTGCTGCCTGGCATTTGCCAGCGGTGGCTGTCTGGAGGCGGCTCCGGCCGCACCGCAGGGCGTGCGGATCCCCGCTGCGGCGACGGACAGCACGAGCACGTTGCTCGTCTGGCAGCGTCCGGCGGATAACGATACGGCGGTGGCCTATAATGTCTACGCCAACGGCCAGTTCATCGGCAGCACGAAGAACGGCCTCGCAACGAAGGCAGGGGCGGCAAAGTCCGAATTCCAGTCCGCAAATGAGTCGCTCTGCGGCAATCTGCTCATCGACCACAACTACAAGGTCACCGGTCTGAAGCCGGCGACGAGCTACACGTTCACGGTCCGCGCCATCGATAAGTCGGGCGCGGAGTCGCCCGACAGTGCGGCTGTCGTGCAGGCAACGACGGCTGCGCCGCAGGTCCTGAAGGTGACCGACTACGGCGCGAAGGGCGATGGTACGACGCTGAATACGGCGGCCATCCAGAAGGCCATCGATGCGACGCCGGCCGGCGGCGTGCTCGAGATACCGGCGGGTACTTTCGTATCCGGCTCGCTCTATCTGAAGAGTGATATGACGCTCCAGCTCGACAAGGGGGCTGTGCTGCTCGAGTCGGCGAAGGCCGGCGATATCGAGCTGGGACAGCCTCGCTACAAGGGCCTCATCAACGTCAAGGGCAACCTGCAGAACCTGCGTATCGTGGGCGAGGGCGCTATCGATGGCAACGGCTGGAAGATGAGCGATGACGCGACGTATTACCTCAAAGCGAAGAATATCGAGAACAAGGGCCGTCGCAATGATATGCATGTGCTGAACATCGGTATCGGTGCGGCGGCGCAGACGCAGGCCTCGTTCGACCGCGGGCTCGCCTTCAAGGCGGCGTACAATACCCGCTCGACGACGGTCATGCTGAAGAATGTAACGAATCTCTATCTGGACGGCGTGACGCTGCGCAATCCGGCCATGCACATGCTGTCGGTCGATGCCTCGCAGAATGTGACACTCAACGATGTCGATGTGTTCACGTATAATGCGAACAACGGCGATGGCATCGACTTCGATGGCAATAACCTCATCATCGTGAACTCGGTGTTCGATACCGGCGATGATGCGATCAACTTCTCGGCCGGCATGGGTGCCGCAGCCGCCAAGAATCCGCCCGTCAGCGATATCTGGCTGTTCAACAACTATATCAAGCACGGCCATGGCGGTATCGTCCTCGGCAGTCATACGGGCTCCTGGATCCAGAACCTCGTGGGCGAGGATAACATATTCGACGGCACGGAAATCTCCCTGCGCTGCAAGACCGGCCAGGGTGTCGGCGGCGGCGGCCGGAATGTGACGTTCCGCCACAGTGTTGCGAAGAATATGAAGCGCCAGGGCATCATATTCACGACGGCTTACACGGATGTGAATGCTGTCGGTACGTTCGAGGCAGCAGCTCCGGGTCAGTTCCACGATATCCTCGTCGAGGATGTGAATATCGATGGCACGGGGAAGGCTGCCATCGAGATTAATGGTGTACCGGAAATGAAGCATAAGGATATCACGTTCCGCAATGTACACTTCGCCCGTACGCACGAGAACAAGCTCGACAACTACGAGAATGTGAAGTTCGAGAATGTGACGTACGACTACGCGGAGTAAAAAAGCTATTTTTGCATTCGAATCCAACTCCGGATGCTGGAATAGATAAAACCCATCTCTCTATGTGGCCCTGCTGGCTCTCAACGGCAGGGCCCGATGCATGTCTGGATGAGATTTTTCGTATTTTCTATTGTGTAAGTGGTTTCAAGAAGGTATAATGATAACAAATACGTGTAGAAGACGGCCGCGATGGGATAGGGGGGGCTTCCTTCATGGCGCTCCTGTTCCGGCCGATGTCTGCCGTTGTTTTTCTGTTTTTAGGAGGAATCATCATGGCTAAAGATCAGAATTGTTCGTACTGCATGCGCAATGAGCTGCTCGATGAGTTCGGGATATTCATCACGGAGCTGCCGGCCAGCATACTCGTGCTGTTCAAGGAGCAGAGTCATCCGGGGCGCTGCATCGTGGCGGCGAAGGACCATGTGAGCGAGATTACCGATATGAGTGAGGACGAGATGGCAGCGTTCTACCGCGATGTGCGTCATGTGGCCCAGGTGCTGCATGAGGTGTTCCATCCGGACAAGGTGAACTATGGCTCGTACGGCGATACGTCGGGGCACTGCCATGTGCATCTCGTACCGAAGTACAAGGATGAGTTCGAATGGGGCGGAGTCTTCGCTATGAATCCGAAGCAGAAATTCCTGAGTCCGGCTGAGTACGATGAGATGATTGCGAAAATAAAGGCTGCGCTCTGAGACGTCCGGACGACTTTTCACGGATATATGAGGAAAGATTAAAATAACTATCAATGGCATCTAAATCAAACTGAAGGTTGCCGATGTAAACTATCTTCAGAAATCAGGAAAGTTGTTCGGGAGGATGAGGAGGATGAAAAAGATATGGCAGCGCAGCCTGGCTATATGTCTGGCAGCAATCGTGGGGCTGGGTGGTGCCGGTACGCTGACGACCGTGGGCCTGGGGCAGGCGGAGGCGGCTGTGACCTCAGACTATCGCAGCGGCAGAGCCCAGCGCGAGGTAGACCAGGAGAATCAGCGCCATCGTCAGCGCAGCGAGGAGCTCCAGCGCCAGAAGCAGGCCAGTGAGCGCGAGCAGCGCGATATCGAGAAGCAGCGCCAGCAGAATGAGCGCGAGCAACGCGAGATCGAGAGGCAGAAGGTCGAGGAGCAGCGGCGCCACGATGACCGCGTGAGCGAAATCGACCGCCGCGATAGCGATCGTCAGCGCCGCGATGAACAGGCCCGCCGCGATCGCGACCGGGTGGAGCGGGAGCGCATGGAGCGCGAGCACCAGCGCGAGAATGAGCATCGCGAGCACCGCGACGAGGACAGCCGCAATACGCACTCGCAGGGCGATGTGAATACGGCCTATGCCATCGGCGCCATCATCGGTGCCATCATTGCAAAAAATACCTGATGAAGCAGGAAATACGCGCAATATGTAGAAGATTATGACGGATGTATCTCCGAAGAGGAGATCTTCCGTCATTTTTGCGCAGGAGGAATTTTACCATGGGGCGAAGCTTACCAGCAGTACTTAGTATCGCGGGCAGTGACTCGAGTGGCGGGGCCGGCATACAGGCGGATCTGAAGACGATGCTGGCGCTCGGAGTCTACGGGATGACGGCCATCACGGCGCTGACGGCGCAGAATACGACCGGGGTGCGCGAGGTGCAGCTCGCATCTCCGGATTTCCTCGCGCAGGAGATCGAGGCTGTGTTCGATGATATCCGGCCCGCGGCCGTGAAGATCGGCATGCTGGGTTCTGCGGAGCTCACCGGAGTCGTGGCGGAGGAACTGGCGCGCTATGGCGCGGAGAATGTCGTGTTCGATCCGGTGATGGTGGCGACGAGCGGAGCCTCGCTGGCCGGGGATGCCGTCGGGGCGATGGCTGACCTCATGAGACTCGCGACGGTCGTGACGCCGAATCTGGCGGAGCTGGAGGTGCTGGCCGGCAGCCACGTCAGTGACCGGCGGAGCTTCGAGCAGGCGGCCGTGTCCCTGTCTCAGCGCTATGGGGTGCCGGTGCTGGCGAAGGGCGGCCATCTGATCGGCGGGGCGGATGATCTGCTCGTGACGGGAGACGGGCAGGTCTGGCTGCCGGGCGAGCGCATCGATAATCCGAATACGCATGGTACGGGCTGTACGCTGTCGAGCGCGATTGCGGCGGAGCTCGCGCTCGGCCATGAGCTCGTGGAGGCCGTGCGTCTGGCCAAGGACTATCTGACGCAGGCCATAGCGGCCGATCTCGATATGGGACATGGTTCGGGGCCGCTCGATCACGCCTGGCAATGGCGTTAAGTTATGCCGGCAGGCAGGATTTTGCCGGTGTGATTTCGAATATTACTCATATACAGGGGAGAGTCTGTTGCTTCCCCAGTGCCGACAGCAGAGATTGCTGAAGGGATAGGCATTGAATGGAGCAAAAGATATGGGAAACGATGATAGAAAGAAGATAACAGAGGCGGCGCTGCGCATGCAGGCGCGGCAGCTCAGCCAACAGACATTTGATTTGGAAAAAGCCTTGGGCGAGAATCGCATCGAGGTGTATTATCAACCGATCGTGCGGGTTTTGTCGGGGGAGATTGCGGATTTCGAGGCGGTGTCCCGCTGGCGCCGTGAGGATGGCAGCCTGCTGGCTCCCGAAAGCTACGTCCCGGCGCTCGAGCGGCAGCATGTCATGTACAAGCTGGATACGTTCGTGCTGCATGAGGTGTGCCGCAGCTATCGCAGCCTCGTGCGGGCGGGTCGGACGCCGGTGCCGGTCGCGGTGCAGATATCGGGGAGCGATTTTGCCGCAACGGATGTGTTCATGATGGTGCATAGCGCGGCGACCGAGTTCGCAGTGCCGCCGGAGTATCTGAATATCGAGTTCGCAGAGAGCGTGTTCGATGCGAACGATATGAAGGTGCTGGACGGTTTCGCCCGGCTGCATGCGGCTGGCTATCACATCTGGATCAAGGATTTCGGTGGATCGGATTCCATCCTGAGCAATATCAAGGAATACCGGGTGAATACGCTGTGCTTCACGCCGCGGTTCCTGCTGAACTATGACCGCCGCTCGCAGGTCATCATAAGCTCGCTCGTTAATATGGCCAAGGGGCTGCGGCTGCGCACGGTGATCGAGGGCGTGTCGACGCAGGATCAGTTCGAGTACCTGCGGTCCATCGGCTGTGGCGAGGTCCAGGGCAGCGTCATCGGTCTGGCGCAGCCCTGCAGTGTCTTCTACGATGGCGGGCAGGAGCTCGAGCGGCGTCTCGAGACGCGGGAGCGGCGCAAATATTTCCGTCAGATCGATCGCGTGCAGCTGCTGACGGATCAGCCGATGGCGATCATCGAGGGCACCGACTCGGAGCTGCGCATGATGTTCGCCAACGACCTTTATAAGAACGAAGTCCGCAGTCTGGATGAAGATCCGGACACCGAGGATATGAAGCTCAATGACCGGAACTGGGGCCCGTACCATATGCTGCGCGATTCGCTGCGGCGCACGCGGTTCTCGGGGCGCAATGAGAGCGCTTTCTATACGGAGCAGGGGTGTTATCTGCGCCTGCAGACCTGCGTACTGGCCCGGAACGGCGACTGCTATGCCTACAAGGTCATTGTTTACAACATGTCGCGCGACGGGCTGTCGGATCAGAAATACCGCCTCGAACGCATGCTGCATGAGATTTACCGCATTTATGAAAACGTCAACTTGTTCAATGTCGATGAGGACAGTGTCCAGTCGATATACAAGGGGTTCGTCTATGCCTCGGAACAGGGGCGGCGGCAGTTCGGCATCGATTATCTCGTGGATGAATTCGCCCATCGGTACATCTATGCCGATGACCAGCAGGCGTTCAAGCAGTTCATGGATTTCACGACGCTGCGCAAGCGGGCGGCAGCCAGCGGGCACAGCTATGTGTCGGCGTATTTCCGTACGCTGGCCAGATCGAGTGAGTCCGGTGGGACGACTGGTGACTATGTCTGGAAGGAGCATACGCTGCTGCCGCTGATGCAGAGCAGCCGGTACTGCGTATTGAGCTATGTGAAACCGGCCCTGTTCCAGCGGGGGGATGAGTCGATCCTGCATGACCGCACGGAGTGGAGCGATCAGCCGCTCCCGGAAGGGAATTCGCAGGCGGCGCCGCGGCAGCGCGGACAGAAATTCACGAAGCATGTGGAGGAAACGTTCCTGCAGGCGCTCGATAAAGGTCTCATAGAGATCTGGTATCAGCCGATCGTGCGGCTGCTGACCGGACAGATCTGCGGTCATGAGGCGCTGGCGCGCTGGAAGGATGCCGAATATGGCATCATGGAGCCCGATGAGTTCGTGCCGGTACTCGAGCGTAGTGGCATGTCAGCGAAGCTGGATCTCTATACCCTGCGTCAGGCTCTTGCGGATAATAAGTTCCTGCGCGACAGCGGCTGGACCGTCACGCCGACGACGGTCAATATATCGACGAGTGATTTTGCTGATTCGTCCTTTGTGGACCAGGTCATCCGAATCCGTCAGGAGAGCGGCACGCGGCCGGAGCTCCTGTGCTTCGAAATCTGGGAGACGAACGGGAGCAGCGTGCCGCGGAACGTGGTGCGGGAGAATATACGCCGCCTGCACCGGGCCGGCCATACGATCATCGTCGATCGCTTCGGCAGTGATAATTCCCCGGTCGCGCATATCAACGATTTCGAGGTCGATGCGATCAAGCTCGACAAGGGCATCGTGAACAAGTTCGGCATCCAGCCGAATGTGCCAGCCCTGCTGAGCTCGTTCGTGCAATATGCGAAGCTGTCGGGACTGCGCGTCATCGCCGTGGGGATCGAGACGCAGGAGCAGTATGATTATCTGCGCGACCTCGGGTGCGAGTTCGTCCAGGGACGCCTCACGGGGCCAGTACAGCCGATGAGCCGGGCCGATATACGCCTGCTGAGCAAGGAGGGCCGCAACTCCGACGATTTCATCGAGCGCAAATATGAGCATATCGAGCAGCGCGACTACTATAATCATTTGTCCCGCATCAATTTCATGAGTCCGAAGCCGCAGCATTTCCACTATGCGCCGCAGGATAATCCGGCCTGCTTCGCGATCTGCGAGCGCGTGGGCGCCGATCTGAATATCCTGTACATGAATGAGTCCTGCCGCAAGCTCATGCATCGCATAGGGCTCATACGGGAGCAGGAGCCGTCGTCTCTGGCTGCCTTGAACAAGAACAGCCAGCTCTACAGCTTCCTGACGACTCTGTGCGAGCGCAGTGACAGGAGCAAAGATATCGTTGTGGAGCGCATGGCGGCGAAGGATTGCTTCTGCGAGGGAGCGATGCGCTTGCTCAGCCGCTACGACGGGCACTCCGGCTATCTGCTCGTCGTCCGCGAGAAGCCGATGGCTGTGGCGAGCGGATGCGATGACAAGGCGGAGGCCTGGCGGCACGTGCTCGATATCTATAACCGCATCGAGCTGCTCGACTATGATGATGAAGTCATGGGCAGCAATATCTATCTGAATGTGGCGCAGAAGCGCTTGTCGACGACGCCGCAGCCAGCGTTGACGCATATGAGCATCTACGCGTCGCACTATATCGCCCCCGACGAGCGGGACGAGTTCATGAAGTTCTTTGATTTCGATACATTGTTCGAGCGGGCGGGACAGGCGGTGCATCCGCATGTGGCCCAGCCGTTCCATACGCTCGATGACGATGGGCAGGAGCGCCAGCAGCTCTATACGCTGATCCCGTTCCAGGATGGCGAGGGACGCCGCCATGCCCTGTCCTGCGTGCAGAACATGGATGGCAGTCAGGAGTATGCTCGGGAGCTGCCGAGCGAGGAGCGGTATGTGATGCAGGGCGGGCTGGACTCGGCCGAGGGCATGACGCCGCTGCTCGAGCATATGCCGGATATGGCCTGGTATGCCAATCCGAACAGCGGCCTCGTGCTCTACATGAACAGCCAGGCGCGCCAGACGGTCGGCTTTTCCCAGGATCAGTCGTATCAGTTGCGGGCCTGGCAGATCCTGCACGGCAGCCAGACGGAATACCGTCAAAGTGTGCGCAAGGTGCAGGGGGACAGTGTGCTGCGCTGGAACTACCGCGATCAGGTCACGGGACGCAGCTATGTCCGCAGCGCCGTCATGATGCGCTGGTACGGCAAGAATGTCGTGCTCGAGATGGCGACCGATGTCACGGAATATGAGCAGGACAAGGAGAAACTGGTCGCCGAGGCCAGTATTTCGCGCATCGCCGAAGAGGCTTTGGCACGGGCGATGACGGGCGACGACCCGGAAGAGTCGCTGCGCGAGCTGCTGAAGTCGGTAGGTACGAAGATCGGCTGCGACCGCACGTTCATCGATGTGCTCGAGGGCGAGCGGCTCAGCAATAAATATGAGTGGTGCCGTGAGGATGTGGTGTCGTCACAGGATCGGTTCCAGAATGTGCTGATGGCGAAGGACTCGTTCTGGATGAAGCATTTCACGATGCATCCCTATCTGCTGATCCGCGATCTCGATTCGTATGCGGTCATCAACGATGAGTTCTATCAGCATATGAAGGATATCGGCATCCGTTCGCGCATCATGTCGGTCGTGCGTCGTCAGGGTCGCATCGTCGGCATATTCGGAGCGGACAATCCGCCCACGGTCTATGAGGACTCTGCCACGAAGCTGTTCGGCATTGTGTCGAACTTCATCGCGATCATGCTGGAGCAGTGTGAGAGCGTGCGCCGTTGGGAGCAGTACAGCTTCCATGATGTCATGACCGGCGTGTTGAATCGCCACGCCATGGACCGCTATTTCGCGACGGTGCAGCCGGAGCGCAGCATCGGCATCATATACAGCGACCTGAACGGCCTCAAGAAGATCAACGATACGCTGGGGCATGAGAAGGGCGACGAGGTGATAAAGGCTGAGGCCGCCGCGCTCGTCGAGGTGTTCGGCCAGGATCAGGTGTTCCGCCTCGGCGGCGATGAGTTCCTGGCGATATTGAGTGGCTGTACGGAGGCCGAGATGCGGGTCAAGTTGCAGGAGCTAGAGGCAGCCTACGCCAGACGCCAGCTGAGCGCCTCGAGCGGCCTGGTCTGGCATCCGGATACGAGCGCCGGCCTCGACACGCTGCTCCGCGAGGCCGATGCGAAGATGTACGCCGCCAAGCGCGCCCACTACGGCGACCGGCGCCGGAGAAGCGACGCTAAGAAATAGCAGGAGGGATGCGCCCTCCTGAGAGAAGGGCGAAAATAAAGCATCCCCCGAAGGGGGAGGAGGACCGCGCTAGCGGTGGTGGGGGTGGCGAGCTAATAAATATACTCGAGTGCTAAAGCGAAAACGGCCCACCAACCGAAAATCTTAGGCAGCCGGTCCGTCAATGTGTTGCCGAACGCTACATAGCGCCTCGCCACCCCTATCGCCTCGCTACGCTTGGCACTTCCCCCCCAGAGGGGGCAGCTTGTATTACGATATCTTCTCTTTAGAGGGGAAGGCTGGAAATAACGAACGGGACTGTTTTCACAGTCCCGTTCGTTTGCGTATATGAAGTTCTCAATCCTGCCGGAGAGGTAGCCGGCGCCGCGGACGGTCTCGATGCAGCTGGGGCGGCCGGGGGCGCAGTCGATCTTGTCGCGCAGGCGGTTGATGTGGACGGCTACGGTGGCGGTGTCGCCGAGCGAATCCATGCCCCATATCTTTTCGAACAGGACTTCGCGGGAGAATACGATCCCTGGATTCTCCATCAAGAATTTCAGCAGCTCGAATTCTTTATGAGCGAGGACGATATCGTGCGGGCCGCGGTATACGCGATGCGTCTCAGGCTCGAGGACGAGGCTGCCGGCGTGGAGCTGATGGACGACAGGCGTCTGGCCGGACGGGTGGTGAGTCAGCTGGTCATAGCGGCTGATATGCATGCGCACGCGGGCGACCATCTCGCCGGGACTGAAAGGCTTCGTGAGGTAATCGTCAGCCCCGAGCCCAAAGGTGCGGATCTTGTCGATATCGGCCTGACGGGCCGAGACGACAATGACGGGGATGTCGAGCTGCTCGCGCAGGGCGCGGCAGACAGCGAACCCGTCGAGCCCCGGCAGCATGAGGTCGAGCAGGACGAGGGCGTAGCCGCCGGAGAGCGCCAGGTCGCGCCCGGTATTCCCATCGGCAGCGATATCGACCGCGAAATCAGCGGCCTCGAGGTAGTCGCACTCGAGCTCGGCAATCTCGCGATCATCCTCGATGATGAGTATTTTCTTCATGGATATCCTCACTTTCGTTGTGCGATGGGGAGCGTTATGATGATGGTCAGCCCGTGGGGGTGGTTGGCGGTGGCCGTGATCGTGCCGTGGCAGGCCGTTACGATATGTTTGGCGATGGCGAGGCCGAGGCCGCTGCCGCTGGCCACGCCGGTGCGGGCTTTGTCGGTGCGATAGAAGCTGTCGAACAGTCGGGGCAGGTCGGCGTCGGCTACACCGCAGCCGGTGTCGGCGAAGCGCAGCTCGTAGCCTCCGGTGCAGTCTCTGAGAGTGATGGCCAGGCTGCCGGTGGCTCCCGACCGGTATTTCAGGCTGTTGCCGAGTATGTTGTCCAGCACCCGGTTGAACTGGAGCCGGTCCAGGCGCACGGTGGCCGGCTGGTCAGTTGTCGGCCGCTCATCGTGAAAGCTCAGCGTGAATTGTTGCTCCGTCAGACTGGGGGCCTGCAGGGATACGTAGCCGCGCAGACAGGCGGCGAGATCCACCTCCTCCCACTGGAAGGAGGCTTCGCCGAGCTCGAGCTTCGAGTGCAGGAACAGGTCCTGTACTAGACCGGCTCGCCATAGTCGATGACGGCCACGCTGACACCGCGCTCCTCGAGCGGTGCCACATGGCGCCGCAGGGAGCCGGGGCCGGAGCGCTTTTTCCAGGACCAGTCGACATGGGCGCGCAGGTGGCTCAGGGCCAGATGGACGCTGGCGGCGTCGCCGGCCTCGGGCCAGAGCAGCTCCATCTCGCGCTCGCGGAATTCGCCGGTGGCGCGCAGTCCGTAGAATACGGCCGAGCCCAGCGCCACCAGCAGCATGATAGGAACCAGGATCATGATCAGATTGTTGAGCAGGAGGCGATGGCGTACCGATATATCGTGCAGTTTCATGACAAAATCCTTTCCCGCTGTGCGATGATATCCCCTATAGTATATCATGCGATGCGGCTTATAGTCATCTTGCCGTGTTAGAAGCGATTCATAGGCTTTGACAATTATCCGGCGGCTGACCGGTACAAGCTAACCAGACCATAGACGATCCAGTCAAAAAAACAGGCGGCAGCTGATTGTTGGAATCGGCTGACCGCCTGCGGTAAAAATGGGTAAAATCAAATGAAGTACATCTGCGAGGCAGCATCCTGCTCGGCGGCTATGGCCATGAGGATGTCGTCGAGGGTCACGTTCTCGAGCGAGGCCTTTATAGCCTGGTCGAGCGGGTCGAATACGCGCGCGGCCAGAGCCCGGTCGAGCTCGGGAAATTTTTCCGGCGAAGCCGGTGCTGCCTTTTCCATGAGCGAGAGCTCGATGGCGGACAGAACGTCGTAGGCCGTGATGTGGCGGGGCTGGCGGGCCAGCTGGTAGCCGCCCTGCGAGCCCTTGATTGAGTTGACGAGCTGGGCTCGTTTCAGCAGTGAGAATACCTGCTCCAGGTAGATTTTCGATATGCCGAGCTGCTCGGATATAGTCAGGATGGTTATGGGCGAGCCAGAGGCGTAATGCCGGGCCAGATAAGTCATGGCGGCCAGCCCATAGCGTCCTTTGGCAGAGATCTTCATTGTATATATCCTCCTAAAATGTTGCTAGCATAGTTAGCTGATATGTATTTCTATTAGGTATCATAGTAAAAAAATGAGCAAAAGTCAAGCTTATGGCAGGTTTAACATATATTTTTGGTAAATATTATTGACAAAGGCTTTCCGGCATGCTATTATACTCACATAGCAATCATATATGACTTACAAAAATAGTAAGAGATGCGGCAGCCGAGCTCGATGTCAGCGAGAGCGCCGTCTTAGATGAATCAAATATGGAGGTATTGCAAAATGGGTAAGATTTACAACAGCGTTACGGAGCTCATCGGCGGTACGCCGCTCTTGAAGGCAAATAATTTCATCGCGGCGAACAAGCTGCAGGCGAATGTGCTGGCGAAGCTGGAGTATTTCAATCCGGCCGGCTCGGTAAAGGACCGCATCGCCAAGGCGATGATCGAGCAGGCGGAAAAAGAGGGCAAGCTCACGAAGGACTCGGTCATCATCGAGCCGACGAGCGGCAATACCGGCATCGGCCTGGCCAGCGTGGCAGCGGCCCGCGGCTATCGCGCCATACTGACGATGCCGGAGACCATGAGCGTCGAGCGCCGCAACCTGCTGAAGGCCTACGGTGCGGAGATCGTCCTGACAGACGGCTCCAAGGGCATGAAGGGCGCGATTGCCAAGGCTGAGGAACTGGCGAAGAGCACGCCGCATTCCTACATACCGTCGCAGTTCACGAACCAGGCTAATCCGGCTGCCCATGAGGCTACTACTGGCCCGGAGATCTGGCAGGATACGGATGGCCATGTCGATGCCTTCATCGCCGGTGTCGGCACGGGCGGTACGCTGACCGGCGTAGGCCGCTACCTGAAGAAGCAGAATCCGGATGTGAAGGTCATCGCGGTAGAGCCGGCCTCGTCGCCAGTGCTCTCGGCTGGCCATGGCGGCCCGCACAAGATCCAGGGCATCGGCGCCGGCTTCGTGCCGGAGACGCTCGATACGAAGCTCTATGACGAGGTGCTGCCGATCACGAATGACGACGCTTTCAAGTATGGCCGCCAATTCTCGCATGTCGAGGGCGTGCTCATCGGCATCTCGTCGGGCGCAGCGCTGGCAGCGGCTGTCCAGCTGGCACAGCGTCCCGAGTTCGCAGGCAAGAACATCGTAGCGCTGCTGCCGGATACCGGTGACCGCTATCTGTCGACGGAGCTGTTCGCTGACTGAGATCATTGACATAAGGATACCGGCGGGACCGGGGAGAAGGCTGCGGCCTTTCCCCGGTCCCTTTGTCTGTCAGGCAACAGGTATTGTTGTCTAAAATATAGGCATCATGTATAATTAAAGGGAAATGGGGTGAGCATGTGGAAAAGAGGGAGATAGCGATGGCGCGGCTGCAGGCCAGCATCGATGGCATCGAGCGGCGCATGCGGCTCGATTCGAACGATCTCGACTATGAGACGCATCTGCATCAGAAGCGGCGTCTGCAGGAGATCCTGGACCGCATGCGTCGCCGCCAGATAGAGAAATGATTTTTCACAGGAAATATTCAGATAGGCATGATATGATGGAAAAAGACAAAAAGTCAATAACTAGAGGAGCTGAGAAAAATGTCAAAACGCTTGACCATGGAAGAGGTCTTGAAGGAGTACGGTACGCCGCAGCTGCGCTTTGATGTGCATGCGACGCGCTCGGATCTGCTGCGCCTGCGTGAGAAGCTCATGGCAGTGACCGAGCTGTCGAATGGCCGCGAGCAGGGGTATCTGGATATCGATTGCAAGCTGTATATCGATGTCGATGATATCGACCGCTATCTGAGCGGCGAGATCGACCGTGTCGGTGAGATCTATGCGTTCCCGGAGGGCATCCGGTCTTATGATCCGACGCAGGAAGAATGATGTCCCCGTCTGATCGGAGGACGGGATTGGATATTGTCAGGAAAGGATTTTATACGATGAACTGGAAAAAGATCATGGCGGCAGCCGCGGCGGGTGCGTTCCTCTTCACGGCGGCACCGCTCAAACCGGGAGCTATCGATATGGGCTGGCAGTGGCTGGCTCCGGTGGCGGAGGCCGCGAAGGGCGGTGCCCGCGTCGGCGGGATCTCGCATGCCCCGGCGGCAGCACCGAAAGCGACGCCGGCGAAACCGGCAGCTGGTGCCAATTCGAAGTCGGCCGTGTCGGGCAATGGTGAGAAATACGCGCCATCGAAGGATGCCAAGAGTCTCGATAAGAATGCGCCGGCCAGCCAGAATATGGGACGTGGCATGACGAATACGAGCCAGAGCACGGGCTGGGGCAGCCGGCTGCGCAATATCGGCCTGTTCGCGGGCGGCATGCTGCTCGGCTCGATGCTGGGCTCGATGTTCGGCTTCGGCGGCATGGGCATGATGGCCGATGTGCTCGGCCTGCTGATGAATATCCTCATCGCGGCCGGCGTGATATGGTTGGTTGTATGGCTCGTCCGTCGCGTGCGCGGTGGATCGGACCGCCGCCAGTATGGCAATACGTACATGCAGGGGCGCCGACAGGATATCGAGGACCGGCCGCGCCATATCGATATACAGGATATAAAGCCACAGAATGGCGACTATGATCCGAAGACGACGGCCGACCGCTATCGCAGCCGCTGAGAAAGGAAGCCAGATAAATATGTCAGTCAAGGAATCAACGATGTCGGCAGTCACCGACCTGATCGAGCGCTATCCGCAGCTGGGGCTGTGCCGCCATGAGCTCGAGTCGGCCGTCGTAGCTATATGCGAGAGCTATCGGGCGGGGCACAAGCTCATCTGCTGCGGCAACGGCGGCAGTGCATCTGACTCGGAACACATCGTCGGGGAGCTCATGAAAGGCTTCCTGCTGCCCCGCAAACTGGAGGGTGATATAGCGGCCCGCATACGCCAGGCAGCGCCAGATGATGCCGATTATCTGCTGGAGAATCTGCAGGGAGCTCTGCCGGCACTTTCGCTCGTGAACCAGGTGGCACTCAATACGGCCTTTGCCAACGATCAGGCGCCGGATTTGTCCTTTGCCCAGCAGATACTGGGCATGGGGCAGGAGGGCGATGTGCTGCTCGCTATATCGACATCGGGGAATTCGACGAATGTCATCTATGCCCTCGATATGGCACGGGCCAGGGGCCTGAAAACCATCGCCCTCACGGGCAAGTCCGGCGGCAAGATAGCCGCGCGGGAACTGGCCGATGTATGCATACGCGTGCCGGAAGACGAGACGTTCCGCATCCAGGAACTGCATCTGCCGGTCTATCACATGCTCTGCATAGCGGCCGAGAACGAGTTCTTCGGGGCGTGAGCCGGTCGTAAATGCATAGAGAAAGGGGGCTGCGAAAGCAGCCCCTTTTCTTTATGTACGTACAAGCCTTCCCCTTAGGGGAAGGTGGCTCACGGCGCAGCCGGGAGACGAAAGAGGTGTAGCTCGAGGAACTCGCTACATAGAGTATTCACTCTAGATATAGAACCACGTCCCGGCCACACCTCATCCACCGCTGACGCGGTCCCCCTTCCCCTGAGGGGAAGGCTTTGAGGATTCACTGCCACCCTTGCAACGTCCAGTAGTCCTCGATGCCCTTCAGGACGGGGTAGAACATCTCGTCGACATTGGCGATGTGCGTGACGCGCCAATGGCCGTCGGGCTGCTGCATCAGTGTCAGGCGCAGCGTCAGCTCGGGCACGAGGCGTCCATAGTCGCTGTCATTGCCTTTGATGGCGATGACGGCCGTCGCGGTGCTGGCATCGCTGCCCTGTTTGTCGACAGACTGCAGGCTTGCGGTATAGTTCTGGGTGAATTTCTCTGCCTCGTTGGCCAGCCAGTGAGCCTGCCCATCGACACGGGTCACCGGCGTCAGGTCAGGTTTCAGATACATTTCGATACTGCGGCCGGCCAGGTCGATGTCAGCCGTTCGCCGATCGGCGATGTATTTCGTCATGAAGGCCGTATCGTGCCGGAAGAACCAGTCGTCCGGATAAAGCTCGTGCAAATGCTCGATGCGCTGCGCCATGAGGCTGGTGCTCTCATCATAGGCAGTGATGATGATATTGTCGAGGTCGGCATAGCGTGCGACCCGGTCGTAGTCGTGCGCAGCGATACCGGCACCGAGCTGATTGATCGCATACTCGGGCGTGCGCTCCGACGTATAGCAATAGCCGGCAGCCGCTCCGATGAGCAGGAGCAGCGCCAGTGATAGGAGACATATTTTTTTCAAAGCGAGACCGCCTTTCTTTACCAGGAATATTTACCGCAGGGGCTCGCCATCAGGCCCAGACGTGATGCAGGCACAGCACGATGAAGCAGACGACGGCGACGCCGAAGGTGAAGAACTCGACGCAACGTACGGGATACGCATAGTGCAGCGGAATGTCCAGAACGCGCGGTACATTGCTGGCGAGCAGGGAAAAGGCAATGGAAAGGTAGAGCAGCACATTGACGAACGGGGCATTGGCAGCCACCGCGATCGTCTTGAGCATCAGGAACAGGGCAAAGGCGATGAACAGATAGGCCAGCTTGTCAGCATTGCGTCGCATAAGAATCACATCCTCGGTCATAGAATCAAAATAAATGAAATGTATTATGTAAATAGAATTCGTTATCACAGCGGATGAATCCTGCCTTGACCTGGGGACTGGCGGGAAACATTTTTGCGCGGCGGCGATGGCGGAGGCACGGATGATTGAAGCTGGAGACGGTTTTTGCTAGAATCTATAGAGAACTGATAGAAATGGGCTGCCTGGGATGCGGGCGGCAGAATGGAGGGCGTATGGGACAGGAAAAACAAAAAGCGCCAGCGGGCGGAGAGAAACGGATGAGTCGGCGGACCGGCATGCTGTTGCTGTTGCTGCTGTTTGCCGTGTTGACGGCACTGGCCGTGCTGGCCAGCAGCGGAGCGCTCGGAGGCTTGTTCACGAGCCGGACGACGACCGTCGAGCAGAGCGAGGTGACCATGGATACGGTGGCCTCGCTGACTGCGACCGGCCCCGAGGCGGAGGCTCAGGCGGCTGTGGACGAGAGTTTGGAGCGGCTGCGGGAGCTTGATGCGCTGGCGGGCACGGGACCGGACAGCGATGTGAGCCGGTTGGCAGCTGCGGCCGGGAACGGTGAATGGGTCAGCATATCGCCGGAGGTCTATCACATGCTGGCTGTGGCCCGGGAGTACTCGGAGCGCACCGGCGGGGCTTTCGATGTCACCACCGGGCCGCTGGTGGCGCTCTGGGGCATCGGCACCGATGCCGCGCATGTGCCGGCAGAGGCCGATCTGGAAGCGGCCCGGGCGCTGGTCGACTATCGGGCGCTCGAGCTCGGCGAGGACGGACAGTCTGCGCGACTGCTACGGAGCGGCATGAGCATCGATCTCGGTGCAGTAGCGAAGGGCTACGCTCTCGATGAACTGCGCCGCATCTATGAAAAGCATCATATCGAGAACGGCCTCATCAATCTGGGCGCCAGTTCCATCTATGCGCTGGGGCATAATGACAAAGGGACGGCCTGGCGCGTAGGCATCCGCAACCCACGGGGCACCGGCGAGGAGGACAAGCTCCTGGGCGTGACGACGCTCTCGGGGCAGGCGTTGTCGACCTCGGGTGACTATGAACGGTTTTTTGAGCAGGATGGCGTGCGCTATCATCATATATTCGATCCGCGCACGGGGGCACCGGCACAGAATGGCAGCATGAGCGTCACGGTCGTCGTCGATGGCGGCACCGAGGATGCCGGACTGCTGTCCGATCTGCTGACGACGGCCGTTTTTGTGTTGGGACCGCAGGAGGGGCAGGCTTTCCTGGATGATATGTCAGACGAGGTGTCCGGCATCATTACGACCCAGCAGCGGGATATCTACTCGGTGCGCGGTCTGGGCGAGCGGCTGAGCAACGTCCTCAACACTTATACGCTGCATTGAGAAAAAGTTTTCGCTAGCAATCGTTTTCCAACCTTGACGCAAGTCTGAAATGTAGTAAAATATATTTATTAACCAAGATGTGAGAAAATTCTAAGGGAAGGGCGGGATCTAGTCATGGCTGATACGAAGCAATATATGCATATACTGGCTCCGATTTCCGGAGAGACGATGGAGCTTGATAAAGTGCCCGATCCGGTATTCGCGGCACGGTTGACAGGGGATGGGATGGCCATAGCCGCCAGTGGCGATACCGTGCTGGCTCCCTGCGATGGCCGCATCAGTCTGTTCTTTGAGACAAAGCATGCGTTCGCGATAACGACCGACGCCGGCATCCAGGTGTTGGTCCATGTCGGACTCGATACCGTCATCATGGACGGGCGCGGGATTACGGCGCTGCATCATAATGGCGACTACGTAAAGGCGGGAACGCCGATACTGAAGCTCGATATGCCATTATTGAAGAAAAGCGACATCAATATGATCTGTCCGGTGCTCATCGTCAACTATGAGCAGGTGAAGGATCTGCTGCCCCATGTCTCGGGCCAGGAAGTGCTGGCGGGCAGCGATACGGTGCTTGATTATGCGGTATAATGACGACTGGAAAAAATATTTTTCGCATAGGTGTTGACAAAAGCCGCAAAACCGTGTAACATAGTACAAGTCGTCAGCCGCGAGGGCAAAACGAAGCGGATGATCTGAGGCCGGGAGGCATTCGGAGAAATCAAAAAACTTCAAAAAAGCTCTTGACAAAAAGCGGCAAGCACGATAAAATATAATACGTCGCTGATGAAGAACAGAAAGTTCTGAAGCGAAAGAATTGTTCTCTGAAAACTAAACAATGTATAAGAATCATGCAAATCTGTATGAACAAGCCAGAT
>CACXCN010000057.1 GCA_902766095.1 uncultured Selenomonas sp.
AATGTGCATGATGTGGATATCTTTTGTGGCCAGCAGGCCGATTCTATAAGGCACATAGGCCATTTACCGTGTGCGAAGTTTGAGTAAATGACATATTGTATTGTTGAAGATAATATGATAAAATAATAGAGATGATGATAGGAAATGAGTTTGGGGGGGATGTAAATGGATCACATGACGATTCGTCAAAAGCTCTATGCCGTATTCGGCGTGCTCATCGCAATATTTACCTGCGTGAGTATTTATTCGGGATACAATATGTATCAGATAAACAATGGTGCGATGCGCATTGCGACGGAGCATTTAGGGAAGGTGCTGGCGCTGTCGCAGTCGAGCCGGGCTTTGGCCGTTTATCATCAGGATGAGTATGCGCTGGCGTCTTCAGCGACGGCTTCGGATCGCATCTACGCGGCACAGGATATGCGCAGTCTGGGGAAGCAGATAGATGTGACCTTTGACCATATCGAGCAATCGCTGTCAGGGAACAAGGCGGAGGCTTTTCGCTCCATGCGCGATAAGTGGCAGAGCTATCAGCAGCAGAATAATCATTTGGAAGAGATGGCGGCCGCTGGCGATCGCGAGGCGGCTTTGGCCCAGATTCGTCAGAGCTCGGCCGCTTTTGAAGATTTGAACTGGAGTCTGAGCAGCATTATCGATGCCAGCAAAGATTTCGTGCAGCAGGAAACGATTGCGGCGCAGGAACGCTATACACAGGCCAGGATTACGCTGATTGTATCCGTTGTCTTTGTATTGTTATTGTCGAGCTTTATGGCTGTATATCTCAGCCGTACGATCAATCGTTCCGTGCATTATCTGATGGGGATTTCGGGCGAGGTCGCCAAGGGGAATCTTACGGTGCCGGTTGAAGTGCGCACGCAGGATGAGTTCGGGGTGCTGACAGGAGCATACAAAGAGACAGTAGAAAATCTGCATCATCTCATTAAAAATATTCAGCAGACCGCTCAGCAGGTAGCTGCCTTTGCTGCCCAACTCACCGAGAATGCCAATCAGTCGGCTGAGGCGACCCAGCAGGTGGCCGTGTCGATTACGAATGTAGCGGAAGCAGCTCAGGAGCAGGGCAAGAAGGTCGGTACATCGACCGATGCCATTCATGATATGGCCAGCAGCCTGCATGGATTCGAGCAGAAGGCGGAATCGTCGAGCCGGGCGGCTCATGAGGTCGATTCCATCGCGCAGGAGGGGCGCGATGCGGTCACAAATGCGGTCACGCAGATGGAGCGCATCGAAACGTCGGTAATCGATACCTCGAAAGCGATACAGCTGCTGGCCGACCGCTCGAAGGAAATCAGCCAGATCACGGATACGATATCGAGCATTGCCGATCAGACGAACCTGCTGGCTCTCAATGCGGCTATCGAAGCGGCCAGGGCGGGTGAAGCCGGCCGGGGCTTTTCAGTGGTGGCCGATGAGGTACGCAAGCTGGCCGAAGAGTCCGCCGAGGCGGCACAGCGTATCAACGGGCTTATCGTGGCGATACAGAAGGATACGGAAGAAGCTGTCGAGCGCATGGAGCGCGGCACGGAGGATGTCAAGAGCGGCCGTGCTGTCGTGACCAAAGCCGGCGATAGTTTCCGCCGCATTACGGAAGCGGTCGGCAGCCTGACGGATCATGCCGAGGCTATCCTCGGCGGCGCCCGGAAATCGGCAGCGAAAGCCGAGGGGCTGGTCGGCGTCATGGAGAGCATACATACCTCGAGCCAGTCCGTAGCGGCCGAAACCGAATCCGTATCGGCGGCTACGGAGGAGCAGTCAGCATCCATGGATGAGGTGGCACAGGCCAGCAGGAAACTGTCTGAGCTGTCTGCGACATTGCAGGATGAAGCCGCTAAATTCAGGATCTGAGGTAAGGAGGTGCAGCAATGAATATCAATAAATATAAGCAGCGTGCCGGTCTGTTGGCACTGCTGATGATTTCCTGCCTTTGCCTGTTGCTTGCCGGCTGCGGAAAGACCAGTCAGAAGCAGGTGGATCTGATATTTTCTCATGAGCCGGACCGCTGGCTGCAGGGTGCTCAAAGCATGAAGGAGCAGCTGGAGAGCGACGGGGCGGCCGTGAATCTGATCATATTTTCTACGGACGAGGAGCAGAAAGCAGCGATCGATCAGGCAGTGGCAGAGAAGCCGGACTGCATCGTGCTGGCAGGCGGCGATATAAAGAATCTGCGTGCGGGCCTGGACAAGGCGAAACAGGAAGGCATACCGGTCATCGACTACGATGGCCTGACCCAGGATACGGATGCCATAGCCTATTACGTTACCTTTGATAATTATGGCGTTGGCGAAGCCATGGGCAAATACATCGAGCAGAAGTTCCAGCTGGCCGGCGGAGCCGGGCCGTTCAATGTCGAATTCTTCTCGGGGAGCGACACCGACAGCAATGCCAGACTCATGTACCAGGGCGCCTACGATGTGCTGAAGCCCTATTTCGATAATGGGCAGCTGAAGGTGCCGTCCGGCCAGCTGGACTACCAGCAGAACGCGATCAAGGACTGGAGCGGCAAGAATGCGCAGGCGCGTATGGAGGAGCTGGTCACGAAATACTACAGCGGCGGCAATAATCTCGATATCGTCATCGCTGCATCGGATGGAATCGCTTATGGCGTGATTGATGGCCTGCAGGCATATCAGGGCAGATGGCCGTTCATCACGGGGCAGGATGCCGACAAGAAGGCTCTGGAATATATCCGCAGCGGGCGCATGGCGTTTTCCATCAAGAAGTCCAGCGAGGTGCTGAATCAGAAGTGCATCCGCATGATCAAGGCGGTCGTCGACGGATCGGCACCGGAGATCAATGATACTACGACGTATAACAATGGACAGATCACGGTACCAAGCTATCTGTGTGTGCCGCGGATCATCGATAAAGAGAATATAGATTCTGCCAGCTGATAGCGGAGCATGATCCGCCTGGCTGGGGCAAGACCATATAGGCGTTGAAAAGGCCGACATCGTACAGGTGTCGGCCTTTTCAGCGTTGGCAGGCTGTCTTTGAAAGAGCTGTGAAAAGATTTTCAGAGGTTGAAAACAATGAGCGGTGGGCAGATTTTATAATGAATACAGATTTAGGAAATGCGAGGAGGGTAGTCAGCCACCATGATAAGGAAGATACCATCAGATTTCGTGCTGGGAGCGAGCCTTTCGGCCTATCAGTACGAAGGGGCGGCTGCAGGAGCGCCGCATGAGCCGTGCGTATGGGATGACTGGCTGTCTCAGCCGGGACGCGGCTTTGATGCCCGCAGGGCCAGCGGCGGCTATGAGCACTATCGTGAGGATATCGAGCTGGCCCGGCAGAACCATATCAAATGCCTGGGCATCTCGCTGTCGTGGTCGCGTCTCATGAAAGCTGACGGCACGGCGGACGAGGCGGGCGTGGCCCATTATCGTGAAGTGCTGGAGTACTGCCGGGCACGCGGCATAGAGCCGTATGTGACGCTCTGCCACATGGACATGCCGTCCTGGCTGGCAGCGCGGGGCGGCTGGCTGGCAGGAGAGGAGGCAGTAGCTGCCTTTACGGCCTATGCACGCCTGGTGTTCGAGCGGCTGGGGACGCTGGCCGGGCACTGGGTGACGATGGCCAGTCCGGCCGCCCTGGCAGAGCAGGGCTATATCACGGGCTGCTATCCTCCGGGAGAGCAGCGGGCCGTGGGCCATGCCGTGCAGGCGCTGCACAATATGCTGATTGCCCATGCGCGGGTGGTGCTGATGTTCCATGAGCTCGGGCTGACGGGTGAGATCGGTCTCACGCATGGTGCGGAGCCGATTTATCCGGTCGGGGATTCCGCGGAGGCGGAGCGGGCAGCTGAGCTCGATGATGCGCTGAGCAACCGCATGGTTTTCGATGCGGTGCTGGACGGCGGCTATTCGCCCCATACCCTGACCTGCCTGCAGGCCATACTCGAGGGCAGCGGCGAGTCCGGGCTCATGCCGGTGCTGACGGGCGAGGCTGATATCATCAGCCAGGCGGCGGACAAGGTTGATTTTCTGGGACTCAGCTATTTCACGACGCATTTCGTCGAGCCCTGGACGCCGTTCACCGAGGAGCGCGAGGAGGAGCGACGGCATCACCTGGCCCTGCCGGGCTGCAGCCGCCGGGTCAGCCATCGCGAGCTGCCGGCGACCGATTGGGACTGGTCCATATACCCGCACGGCCTTTACGAGATGATCTGCCGTCTCCATGAGGAGTATCCATCGCGGCCGCTGTATGTCATGGAATGCGGCCTCGGCCGGCATGAGGAGCCCGATGCTCAGGGGACGATCGATGATGATAACCGCATCGACTATCTGCGGCAGCATCTGACGGTGGCACTCGATGCGCGCGAGTATGGCTGCGATGTCCGCGGCTTCCTGGTGTGGTCGCTCGTCGATACCTTGTCCTGGTCCAGCGGCTACGAGAAGCGCTACGGTCTCATCCATGTCGACTATGACACGATGGAGCGCCGGGCAAAGAAAAGTGCCCAGTGGCTCGGCGGAGTGGCGGAGCAGCGCCTGTTGCTGACGCTGGCTCCGGTGCAGGCCACGATCTGAACATGCTTATGAGGAGCGTAGCTCCTTTGATATTTATCCATCAGCAATCCATACAGGATGAAGAAAGGGAGAAAAGAAATGAAACTTCATAACACGAAAGCCATGCTGCTCGATGCACAGGAAAAACATTATGCTGTGCCGGCCTTCAATATCCACAACCTCGAGACATTCCAGACGGTCGTCGAGACCTGCTATGAGATGCGTTCGCCGGTCATCATCGCGGCAACGCCGTCGACGGTGACGTATGCGGACAAGGATTATCTCGTGGCGCTGACTGGTGCGGCTATGGAGAAATACGATATCCCGATGTCGTTCCATCTCGACCATCATGAGGATGTGAATCAGATCGAGACGACGATCGCTGCTGGCTGCCGTTCCGTCATGATCGATGCTTCGCGCCTGCCGTATGATGAGAACGTAGCAAAGGTCAAAGAGGTCGTGGCCTTCGCACATACGTGCGGTGCGACGGTCGAGGCTGAGCTCGGCAAGCTCGTCGGTCGCGAGGACAATATCGTCTGCGATGACAGTGCCTATACCGACCCGGATGATGCAGTGCGCTATGTAGCCGACACGGGCATCGACAGCCTGGCTGTCGCCATTGGTACGGCCCATGGCCTGTATAAGGGCACGCCGAAGCTCGATTTCCCGCGCCTGCAGGAGATACGCAGCCGCGTGGATATCCCGCTCGTGCTGCACGGCGCCTCCGATGTGCCGGATGAGCTCGTCGAGAAAGCCATCTCGCTCGGCATCTGCAAGGTCAACGTAGCGACCGACCTCAAGATTCCGTTCTCGAATGCAGTAAAGGCGTACTTCAAGGAGCATCCGGATGCGAACGATCCGCGCAAGTACATGACGCCGGGCAAAGAGGCTATGAAGGAAGTAATCAAGCACAAGATCGGCGTCTGCGGCAGTGCCAACAGGTACTGAGGAAGGCTTGAATTTGAGAAAGGATCTACCTATCGATGATACTCGTAATAAACTTGAACGCTTCGGTGGATAAGCGCTATGAGCTGGGCAAGCTCGTGCCGGGCGAGGTCATGCGGGCGCGGTCGGTGCAGAACACGCCGGGCGGCAAGGGCCTGCATGTGGCGAACGTCGCCACCATCTTGGGCGAGAACGTCGTAGTCAGCGGCTTCCTCGGCGGCAAATCCGGTGAATTCATCGCGGAGGAGACGGCGAACTATGGCATCAAGGGCGATTTCGTCACCGTTGCCGGCGAGACGCGCTCCTGTCTCGCAATCATCGATGACGCTGGCCAGCAGACAGAGATCCTCGAGCCCGGACCGGAAATCAGCTCGGAGGAGCTGCATGCCTTCAAGGTGAAGTTCATACAGCTCATGGCGAAAGCCGATGTCATCGTGGCCTCGGGCAGCGCGCCGCGCGGAATCGCCAAGGATATCTATGCCAAGCTCATAAAGACCGCTCAGGAGCCGGGCAAGAAGTTTCTGCTCGATACGAGCGGCGAGCTGCTGGCTCAGGGCATCGCGGCCCAGCCATTCTTCATCAAGCCGAATCAGGATGAGATCAAGGCCCTGACGGGGCGCGAGATGAAGGATGAGGCGGATATCGTGCGCGAGATCAAAGGCTTCCTCGCGCAGGGCATCAAGGTCGCGGCCGTATCGCTCGGCGCGGCTGGCAGCCTCGTCGGCATCGCGTCGGAGGCATTCACACCGGAGGCGGGCGGTATCTATCGCGTGACGGTGCCGCATATCGAGTGTGTCAATCCGGTCGGCTCAGGTGATTCCTATGTCGGTGGTATGGCCGTAGCACTCGAGCGTGGGCTCAGTGCCGAGGACGCCCTGCGTCTCGCCGCAGCCTGTGGCACGGCGAACGCCATGGAGGCCGAGAGCGGCTTCGTGCGCCAGGCGATGGTAGACGAACTCGTACCGCAGATCAAGGTTGAGAAGCTTTGAAAAATAGTTGCGTAGGCAAAGAGGAGGCTGTGAAAAATGCGAAAGCATTTTTCACAGCCTCCCCTTCATTTTAGAAATAATGTTCCTTGCGATAGGCTGCCTTTTTCTGGGCGGCTTTTTCTTTTTCTTGGTTGATTTGCTGCGTGATGTAGTCGATGATGATGCGCGATATGACGTAGAGCGGCAGGCGGGACGTGGCATCGACGGATGTTATCGAGACGTGCTGGTGCTTATAGCCGTAGACGGTGACCTGGGCGAGGCGGGCGAGCGGCGTGTCGGGGGCGCCGCAGGTCACGCAGATGATGCGTGCACCGAGCGAGGCAGCGTTTTCTGCGGCCTTCACGAGCTCGGCCGTGCGCCCTGACAGCGTGAATATCATGACGAGCTCGCGCGGGCGCACATTCGCCGTGATGGTCTGCATGATGGCCGGATCGGAGTTCGCGAAAACGTTGAACCCGAGGATCTGCAGTTTCAGTGCGAATTCCTGTGCCACATGTTCCGTGAGTCCGCGTGAGAGCAGGTAGATGCGGCTCGCCTGGCGGAGCTCCTTTACGACGGATAGGATCGTATCGATGGATAGATGGTCGATCGTGTTTGATACCTCGAGCAGCGATTTGTTGAATATCTCGTTTACATCGGCATCATGCTGCTCGGTTTTTGTTTCCTGCGTGAGCAGATAGCGGAGTTCGGCGAATCCGGAGATGCCGCATTTCTTTATCGTGCGCGAGACGGTAGCAGGAGAGGAGAATGTCGCGTCTGCCACATCGGATATGGACATAGCGGATATCTTATCCACATTCATATTGATGAAGTTAATGACTTTCTTCTCTGTATCAGTCAGATGCTCATGGAAATCATGATCGATCTTTATAAGCATGACATACTCCTCTTCTCTGTAGGAAAGATTATCCCGGGCACTGTTCCGGATTTCCCCCGCTCAGGAACAGCTTGAACAATACTAGTATAGCATAAAAGTCCCGGACGAAAAAGTTTTCAAATCATGAAAACAAGAGCAGCGTTTTCTAACCTATAATATAAACATAAAGCAAAGAAAGCCGGGCCGTCAGGCTGCAGGCAACCGGATTTATCCGGTCTGCCGTTTTTCTGCCGACAGTTCGTCAGGAAATGTCAATCAATCGCGTTTTTAGCGATGATACGTAGCAAGAGAAAAGGAGATTTGCCAAAATGAAAGTTGCAATCGCAGCCAACCAGGATGGCGCCCGTCTGAAGGACGTCGTAAAGAAATATCTCGCCGACAAGGGCTATGAGATGGTAGATTTCTCGGACGATGATATATTCACCGCCACGATGAACGTAGTAAAGGCTATAAAAGAAGAAGGCATCACGCGCGGCATCGTCGTCGATGACTACGGCGTGGCTCCGTTCATGATTGCCTCGAAGAATCACGGCATCGTCTGCGCTCCGACCTATGAGGATTATACGAGCAGCATGACGCGCCATCACAATTCCACCCAGATTATCGCGCTGGGCGCCAATATCACGGCCGATGTGCTTTCCTGCCAGCTGGCGGAGAACTTCGTCAAGACCGAGTACGATGGCGGTCGTCATCAGATCCGCATCGACATGCTGAACCGCGAGCTTTGATACAGGGAGGATTATAGAAATGAAAATCGCAATTGGCTGTGACCATATCGTCACTGATATAAAGATAAAGGCTGCCGAGTTCCTGAAGAAGCAGGGCCATGAGGTCATCGATGTCGGCACCTACGACTTCATCCGCACGCATTATCCGATCTACGGCCGCAAGGTCGGCGTGCTCGTCGCCACGGGCCAGGTCGATCTCGGCGTCTGCATCTGCGGCACCGGCATCGGCATCAACAACGGCGCCCAGAAAGTAAAGGGCGTCCGCGCTGCCTGCGTGACGGATGTCCAGACCGCGGTAGCCGCCAAGGAGCATCTGAATGCCAATGTCATAGGCTGCGGCGGCCGCGTCGTCGGCATCGGTACGATCGAGTATATCCTCGATGCTTTCCTGAAGGCTGAGTACAAGCCGACGCCGGAGCGCGATGCCCTGATCAAGAAGATCGACAACATGATTCCGGACAATGACTGCATCACGAACGACCATATCTTCGACGAGTACCTGAAGAAATGGGACGAGGGCTTCTATCACGACTGAGCCGGGAGTCTCGATCAGGCCGTGTACTGCCATAGCTGAGCGCGGAAAACGATTTTATGCTATGATAGATTCACCGGCTATTACAGTGCAGTGCGGGACAGCCCGCCAGAAAGGAATGAATGACAATGACGAAAGATGATATGGCTATGGTAGCCATGGAAATAGTGGCTTACTCGGGCGATGCCCGTACGAAGTATCTGGACGCCATGGATGCGATCGGCGACAAGGATTTCGATAAGGCTAAGGCCCTGATCAAAGAAGGCGATGACCTCATACTCGGAGCTCACAACCAGCAGACCGAGCTGATCACGAAAGAGGCGGCCGGCGAGAATATTGAGATCGGCTTTCTGACGGTACATGCGCAGGATCATCTCATGACCGCCATGCTGCTGTCGGATATAGACAAGCGGCTCATCAAGATTTTCCAGAAGAACTGAGGATATTACGATGGACAAGAAATTCCCTAAAGGCTTCATATTCGGCGGCGCCACGGCGGCCTATCAGGTCGAGGGAGCGACGCGCGAGGACAGCCGCGGACCCTGTGTCTGGGATGACTATATGAATCGTCCCGGCAGCCGCTTTACGGCGGACCCGGCCAGCGACTTCTATCACAAGTACAAGGACGACCTCGAGCTCTGCCAGCAGTTCGGCATCAATGGCATCCGCATCTCCATATCGTGGACGCGCATCCTGCCGGAGGGCAAGGGCCGCATCAATCAGGCCGGCATCGACTACTACAACGATCTCATCAATGAGTGCATCGCACGTGGCGTTGAGCCGTTTGTGACGCTGCATCATTTCGATACGCCGCTGCCGTTCTTCAACGACGGTCATTGGCTGAACCGCAAGCTCATCGATTATTTCCTCGATTTTGCGAAGATATGCTTCGAGGCGTTCGGTGACCGCGTGAAGAAATGGGCGACGTTCAACGAGCCGTGGTCCATCGCGCAGAATGGCTACATCGCGGGCAACTTCCCGCCGAATGAGCAGTTCCAGATCGTGAAGGCCATCCAGATCGAGCATAACCTCATGGTGGCTCATGCCCGTGCGCTGAACCTCTATAAATCCATGAATCTGCCGGGCGAGATCGGCATCGTGCACACGCTCGAGGGCAAGGTCCCCATCTCAGATAAGCCTGAGGACAAGCATGCCCGCGATCTCGACGATGCCATCTCGAACCGCTTCATGCTCGACGCCTGCTTCCTCGGCCACTACTCGGACGAGACGATGGCGCTCATTAATGAGATTCTCGAGAAGAACGGCGGCGAGCTCGTGACGGAGCCGGGCGACTTCGATGATTTCGCCAAAGCTGCGGCCCAGATCGATTTCCTCGGCATGAACTACTACTCGAGCCATTTCCTGCAGGCATACGAGGGCGAGAGCCGCATCTACAACAATAGCACCGGCGAGAAGGGCACGAGTGTGTTCGGCCTCAAGGGCATCGGCGCCCGCGTCACGAATCCTGATGTGCCGACGACCGACTGGGATTGGCCGATCTACCCGCAGGGCATGCATGACCAGCTCGTGCGCATTGCGCATGACTATCCGAACTACCACAAGATCTATATATCTGAAAACGGCATGGGCTACAAGGACGATTTCGTCGATGGCAAGATCGACGATACGCCTCGTATCGACTATGTCACGCGCCATCTCGAGGCCATATTGCAGGCCATCGCCGAGGGCGTCGATGTCCGCGGCTACTACATTTGGAGCCTCATGGATGTGCTGTCGTGGTCGAACGGCTACAACAAGCGCTATGGCCTGTTCTACGTCGATTATCAGACGCAGAAACGCTATCCGAAGAAGAGTGCCTACTGGTACAAGCTCATGTCGGAGCGCGGCGAGATCGTGCCGATCGAGGATGTCGATTACTGATTCCTCTGTTTCCCATACCCCCATTCTTGTTTCAAAAAATATTCCCTCATCTGATCAGGCTGCCTTACCCCGGGCAGCCTGATTTCGTTATTTCCAGTTTCGATACGTTGTCGCGTATATGGTTTGCCAGTCGGGGCATAAACTGTTAGAATAGAGACAATGAGTCAAATAGAAGAGGTGTGAATCGTGACAGTTAAGGAAAAGCAAGATATAGTGACAGCCGAGGGCAATCCGCGTCATCCCGAGGGGGAGGCCGGAGCGCAGATGCTGGCGCGCATGAATGAGAGCCATGCGGCCGTGACGGAGTGGGCACTGGGATTTTTCCAGCTACAGCCGGATGATGATGTGCTCGATATCGGCTGTGGCGGCGGGGCGACGCTCGCGCGCCTGGCAGGACGCGTGCCCGAGGGGCATCTGACCGGCCTCGACTACTCCGAGGTATCGGTCGAGGCGACACGCCGCTACAATCCGGTGCTCATAGAGACCGATCGGCTCGATGTGCTGCAGGGATCGGTCGAGCAGATGCCGTTCGGCGATGAGAGCTTCGACCGTATCGTGACGGTGGAAAGCTTTTATTTCTGGCCGGATCCGGAGGCAAACCTGTGCGAGGTCCGCCGGGTGCTGCGCACGGGCGGCCAGTTCCTGCTCGTGGCGGACATATACGACACCCCGGACCTCTCTGCAGAGGAGCGGGCGAATATCGAGCGTTATGAGCTGCAGAATCCGACGCCGGAGGAATTCCAGCGGCTGTTCCAGGCTGCGGGATTCCGCGAGATCGCCATCCATACGCAGCCGGGCACACACTGGATATGTGTCGAGGGACGACGCTGAGAGCGGCCGATACCGGGTAGGCGCTCATGGAGAAAGGTGGAGAATGATATGATAAGCCTGATCGACAAGGTCGGTATCTGGCATGGGATGCCGCAGGACACGGCGGAGCAGATGGTATGGGCGGATAACTACTACGATAGCGAGCTCATCCCGCTCGCGCAGAAGAGCTTTTGCCTGCGCTATGAGGAGCAGGCGCAGGGCGCCGACTACTACGGCATGTTCATCCTGCTCGGCGACGACTGGGCCAAATCCGCCTTCATTGTCCGGCTGCTGGCTCCACAGAATATCCATATACTCTACCAGAAGCATCATGCGCGCCAGTACTCGGTCCTGCTCGATAATCTGGCCCTCGAGCCTGATCGCATCGTATGCACGGAGTTCAGCGACGGCGGGTACGCCTCGGTCTGCCGCTGCATCCAGAGGCAGGCCGATATATGGAGTTCGGTCGGCAACATGGCCATTGATATCACGGGCGGCAGCCTGCAGTCAGCGACGGCGGCAGCCATGATGGCCGGGCGCTGCGACATCGACGTCTATCGCCTCGATGCCCATACCGAGCGCGGTGCCCTGCGCCATGACCCCGGTACGGAGGAGCTGCTGAGCTACCCGCGCCTCTCGTCCATATTCGCCGGCAAATGACGAAAAAATGCGGAATTGTGTAGTATAATGCAATAGTATATATGATATACGACATGTACATATCAACTGAAAAGCCCGAAACCACAGGCATTGCTGTGGTTTCGGGCTTCGAGGTCCTCTGCAACCGGGCGCTCGAGCTGGCTGGACAGCCGAAGGGCCGCTACGATATCATTTCCCCGAACAACCATGCGAACATGGCGCAGTCGACGAATGACAGCTTCCCGACGGCGATCAAGGTCTGCCTCAGCTACAAGGCGAAGAAGCTGACGGCGGCGCTGAAGACGACGGCGCTCGTCCTCATCAAGATGGCGAATGATTTCCGTCTCATGGCCTCCGGTCCGCGTTGCGGCCTCAATGAGCTGAAGCTGCCGAAGCGCCAGCCGGGCTCGTCCATCATGCCGGGTAAGGTCAATCCGGTCATTGCCGAGGTGCTCGATCAGGCCTGCTATCAGGTCATAGCGAACGACATGGTGGTCAGTCTCGGCGTCGAGAACGGCCAGTTCGAGCTGAATGTCATGGAGCCGGTCATCAGCTTCAACCTGTTCAATTCGTTCAAATACATGACGAATGCGCTCGACACGTTCGTCGACAAGCTGCTCACAGGGCTGGAGCCGAATCGGGAGCAGTGCCAGGAGTGGCTGGATAAGAGCGTTGGCGTCGTGACGGCCATGCTGCCCCATATCGGTTATGAGAATGCGGCCATGATAGCGAAAGAGGCCTACAATACCGGCAAGCCGGTACGCGAGGTCATCCTCGAGAAGAACCTCGTCTCTCGCAGCGATATGGAGCGCATCCTGGCTCTGCGCCAGATGACGCCCCCCGGCATCGCAGGTTGACAAAAGCAAAATCTCTATGGTATGCTATAGAAAATCAATAAGCAAAGCAAAGGCGGAGTCTGTTCACCACAGGCTCCGTCTATCTTTTTGTAGATAGGTAAAAGGAGGCCTAAAATGGAAGTATTAGCTGGAATCGTATTCATATTGATGTACGTGGTCATCGTCTCGGAGAAGATCCACCGTACGGTTGCGGCCGTGCTCGGGGCGCTCGTCATGCTCTACATGGGCGTGATGAGCATGGATACCGCGCTGCATCATGTGGATTTCAATACGCTCGGGCTGCTGGTCGGCATGATGGTGCTGGTCGGTGTCACGAGCCATACGGGACTGTTCGACTATGTGGCTATCCGCGCCGCTCAGGCGGCGAAAGCCGAGCCGCGGCGCATCCTGATCTACCTGGCCATCATCACGGCCGTATTCTCAGGATTCCTCGATAATGTGACGACCGTGTTGCTCATGGTGCCGGTCACGTTCTCCATCACAAACAAGCTGCACATATCGCCGGCGCCGTTCCTGCTGACGCAGATCATCGCCTCGAATATCGGTGGTACGGCTACGCTCATCGGCGATCCGCCGAACATCATGATCGGCAGCGCCGTGCCTGAGCTCGATTTCATGTCCTTCATCACGAACCTCGCACCGATTGCCCTCATCTGTCTCGTCGCCGTGCTCGGCATCGTCGAGGTGCTCTACCGCAAGCAGCTCCATACGAAGCCGGAGCTGCAGCAGGACGTCATGGCTCTCGATGCGACGAAATCACTGAAAGACCGTCGACTGCTTGCCAAGTCGCTGTTCGTGCTCGGCCTGACGATATTGGGATTCTTCACGCATAGCATGCTGCATCTCGAGTCCTCGCTGATCGCCCTGGGCGGCGGATTCCTGCTGCTCCTGCTCGCGGGCGGCAGCCATCATCTGGTCGAGACCACGATGAAATCCGTCGAGTGGGCGACGATATTCTTCTTCATCGGTCTGTTCATCGCTGTCGGCGGCCTCGTTGAGACTGGTGTCATCCATGATCTGGCCGTCGAGGCTGTGAGCCTCACGGGCGGCGATGTCGCGACGACATCGATCATGATCCTCTGGCTCTCTGCCATCGTGTCCTCGGTGCTCGACAACATCCCGTTCGTCGCCACGATGATACCGCTCGTGCAGTCGATGGGGCAGATGGGCGTCACGAATCTCGAGCCGGTATGGTGGAGCCTGGCCCTCGGTGCCTGCCTCGGTGGTAATGGCACGCTGGTGGGAGCCTCGGCGAACCTCATCGTCGCCGGCCTAGCGGCTGAGCGCGGCGTGAAGATAACCTTCCTCCGCTTCCTCCGCGTCGGCTTCCCGATCATGCTGCTGACCATCGTCCTGTCGACGATATACGTATATCTCAGATATTTGATGTGAAATTGAGAGGAAGGCTTATTTCAACACACAAAAAGGGGACTGCTAGATAGCAGTCCCTTTCGTATATGTTATATCAGTTGTCTCTTACTGCGGCAGCAGCAGGCCGACTTTTTTCTTGGCTTTGTTCAGTGTCTTGTTGGCGATGCGGCTGGCGCGCTCGGCACCATCGCGCATCTGGGCCTCCAGGTACTGACGGTCGTTCATGAGCTCAGCGTAGTGGTCGCGGATTGGCTGGAGCTCATCTGCGACTGCGTGACCGACGGCTTCTTTGAAGTCGCCATAGCCTTTGCCAGCGAAATCGCGGGCGATATCGTCGAGGCTCTCGCCCGTGATGGCAGAGTAGATGGTCATGAGGTTGTTCACGCCGTCCTTGCCCTCGCGATAGACGACCTCGGCCTCACTGTCGGTGACGGCACTCTTGAATTTCCGCAGGATGGTCTCCTCATCGTCGAGTATATATATGGTAGCTTTCGGATTCGTGTCCGATTTGCTCATTTTGCTCGTCGGGTCCTGGAGACTCATGACGCGGGCACCGGCCTTCGGGAAATAGCCCTCAGGCAGGCGGAACGTCTCGCCATAGGTGTGGTTGAAGCGCGTTGCGATATCGCGCGTGAACTCGAGGTGCTGCGTCTGGTCGGCACCGACCGGCACGTAGTCGGCCTGGTAGAGCAGGATATCGCCGGCCATGAGCGAAGGATAGGTGAACAGGCCCGCATTGATATTGTCCGGGTGCTTGGCTGACTTATCCTTGAACTGCGTCATGCGCGAGAGCTCGCCGAACTGCGAGCAGCAGTCCATGATCCAGCCCATCTCTGCATGAGCATGTACGTGGCTCTGGACGAATACGAGGCTCTTCTCCGTATCGATGCCGCAGGCCAGCAGCAGGGCGAAAGCCTCACGCGTCTGCTGACGGCGCTTGGCCGGATCGATATGGATGGTCATGCTGTGCAGATCAGCGATGAAATAGTAGCACTGATACTCGTTCTGTATCTGACGCCAGTTTCGCACGGCCCCGAGGTAGTTGCCGAGGGTGAATGTACCCGTAGGCTGTATGCCGGAGAGGATGATTTTCTTGCGCGCAGTTTCCTGGGCGTTTTCGTTCTCATTTGCCATGCGAATCGCTCCTATCAATATAGATAAAACAAATCAAATCTTATTTTAGCACGCAAAAGAGGCGGCGTCAATGACGCCGCCCCTCTGAAAGCAGGATGCGTAGTTTGCAGGGCGCAGCCGTTTTCTGAAAGCCTTCCCCTCAGGGGGCGCGAAGCGCGGGTTGCCGGTGGCAACCCCGGACAGGTGGCTCACGGCGCAGCGGTGGATGATGTGTTACGACGAGTGAAGCATCCCCCTTTGGGGGAGGAGGACCGCGCTAGCGGTGGTGGGGGTGGCGAGTTGGTAATCACACTCGAGTGCTAAAGCATAAACGGCCCACGAATCG
>CACXCN010000058.1 GCA_902766095.1 uncultured Selenomonas sp.
AATGTGCATGATGTGGATATCTTTTGTGGCCAGCAGGCCGATTCTATAAGGCACATAGGCCATTTACCGTGTGCGAAGTTTGAGGAAGTAAATAATTCTATATGAAAATACGACCTGGGTTCCGGTAGTTGGAGCCCAGGTCGTATTTTTTATAACTCGCTATATTCAGTCCAGTTTTTGCGTGCGACGATAGTCGAGGTATTTCTTCGTCTCGGCGACGATGACGCCCGACAGCGCGATGAGGGCGATGAGGTTCGGGATGGCCATGAGGCCGTTGACGATATCAGCCAGCACCCAGATCGCTTCGAGCTTCAGGAAAGCTCCCGAGGCGATGAGGCAGATGAATATGATGCGATAGGGGGTGACTCCCTTCGTGCCGAACAGGTAGATGCAGGCGCGCTCGCCATAATAGTTCCAGCCTAGGATGGTCGTAAAGGCGAACAGGATGAGCGCGATCGTCAGCAGCTGGCTGCCGACAAAGCCGTAAGTGCTGGAGAAAGCAGCCGCTGTCATGGCTGCACCAGCGGTATCACCCTGCCAGACACCGGTCAGCACGAGGGCCAGGCCCGTCATGGAGCAGATGATAATCGTATCGATGAATGTGCCGGTCATCGATATGAGTCCCTGCTCGGCCGGCCATTTTGTTTTGGCGGCGGCAGCGGCGATAGGCGCGGAGCCGAGGCCGGACTCGTTCGAGAATACGCCGCGGGCGATACCGTTCTGCATGGCCATCATGACCGTCGATCCGGCGAAGCCGCCCGCTGCAGCAGCACCGGTGAAGGCATCAGAGATGATGAGCATTATGGCATCCGGCACAGCGGTGATATTCACGACGATGAGCCCCAGCGATATTGCGATATAGGACAGAGCCATGAACGGGATGACGCCGGCAGCGACTTTGGCGATACTCTGCAGACCACCGATGGTGATCGCTGCGATGAACACCGTCAGGATGACATCGGTGGCAACTTTCGGGAAGCCAAACGACAGCTCGACACTGTCGACGATGGCGTTGACCTGCGGGAATGTACCGATACCGAGGAAAGCGACGAGGATGCAGGCTACGGCGAAGAAGGTGGCCAGTGGCTTCCATTTTTCACCCATGCCGTTGCGGATGTAGAACATCGGGCCGCCGGCGATCTCGCCTTTTTCATCAACCGAGCGGAATTTGACGGCGAGCAGGCCTTCGGAGTATTTCGTGGCCATGCCGAAGAACGCTGCTACCCACATCCAGAATATGGCGCCAGGGCCGCCGACTTTCACGGCCGTCGCCACGCCGACGATGTTGCCGGTACCGACGGTAGCGGCCAGGGCCACGCACAGCGCCTTGAAGCTCGATACATCGCCTTTGCCGTTGTTTTGGGCCCGGAATATGAGCCGCAAAGCGGTCGGCAGGCGGAATACCTGCAGCAGGTGCAGCCGGCAGGTCAGGAATATGCCAGTTCCTACTAATAGTGTGATGAGCGGTGGCCCCCACATGAATGAGTCGATGGCGTTTAATAGTGGCAGTAATGATTCCATATGCGGTCGTCCTTTCTGAATAAATAGGGCAATGAATGATGCATGTATCATATGGTCCAGTACGTAAAAACAATCGTACGCATAATGACGAAACCTATGATACCATAAAATAAAGCAATTGTCTCCCTTTTTTTAACAAAAAAATGAGATCAACTGAAAAAATTCTTCTCAGAGAGAATTATTATGTATACATGATGTACTTGTCCACATATAGCGTTCTTTTGTCTTGCTAAAATTGTACAGGTATGCTATAATTACTTTTGTTTTTGGTGAGAGTGTACAAGGGACACGCACAAACGCGCAAAATGTCTCTACACTGTAGTCATATATAATATCTATAAGGAAGTGGTCTTATCATGATCAAACAGCTGGGACATAGGTACATGACGACCCCGTTGATCAAACTCATCATCGTGGGCCTCATCGCGGGCATACTGATTGCCTTGTGCGTGCCATCTGCAGTACCGGCCGTAGCCGTGTTGGGTGATTTCTTTGTCAAGGCTTTGAAAGGCGTGGCGCCGATCCTCGTGTTCGTGCTCGTTACGAATGCGCTGGCGCAGAAGAATGCTGATGCCAGTGCCGAGATGAAGCCGATTGTTCGTCTCTATATTATAGCGACGTTCCTGGCTTCGCTCGTGGCTGTCGCTTATTCTTTCGCATTCCCGACCTCGCTCGAGCTGCAGGTGGCTGATGCGAAGGTGGCTCCGCCGTCCGGTATCATCGAGGTTCTGCACAATCTGCTGCTGTCGATCGTCGATAACCCGGTTCATGCGCTGACGAGTGCGAACTACATCGGCATACTGGCCTGGGCCGTGCTGGGTGGTCTGGCTCTGCATAGCGCCTCAGATGGTACGAAACAAGTCCTTGGAGACTCTGCCAAGGCCGTTACGAAGATCGTCCAGTGGGTCATCCGTCTGGCACCGTTCGGCATCATGGGCCTCGTTGCCAATGCAATCGGCACGAGCGGCCTGGGTGCCCTGATCGGCTATGGCCAGCTGATCTGCGTATTGCTCGCGGCCTTCTTCTCGGTGGCACTCATCATGAATGCCATCATCGTCTATCTCTCCATTCATCGCAATCCGTATCCGCTCATCTGGACTACGCTGAAGGAAAGCGGTATCTATGCGTTCTTCACGCGTAGTTCGGCCGCTAATATCCCGGTCAACATGTCGCTGTGCAAGCGCCTGCATCTGAATGAAGATACGTACTCCATCTCCATACCGCTCGGAGCCACGATCAACATGAGCGGTGCAGCTATCACCATCGCCGTGCTTTCTCTGGCTGCCGCCCATACGCTGGGAGTCAGCGTCGACCTGCCGACCGCACTGCTGCTCTGCATCGTATCGACGATAGGCGCCTGCGGCGCTTCGGGCGTGGCTGGCGGCTCGCTGCTGCTGATTCCGGTGGCCTGTGCTTCGTTCGGCATCAGCAATGATATCGCCATGCAGGTCGTCGGCGTCGGCTTCATCATCGGTGTCATCCAGGACTCCTGCGAGACGGCTCTGAACAGCTCGACGGATGTCCTGTTCACCGCTACCGCCGAATTCGCCGAGCGCGCGAAAGCCGGCACGTTGAAGGATAGCGATATGATACCTGATCCGGAAGAGTAAGACTCCATCTTGTCCTAAAGGCTTTACAAGGCCGCCTTTGCTCCAGCAGAGGCGGCTTTTTGCATGCTTCAGATGGGTACGCCAAGAATAAACAATAAAAAGCAAGCTAATACAATAGAAATAAATATGACTAATGATACCATAAATTCTTATTGATTTTCCCTCGTCAATTTGTTATAATTTACACGTACACAAAATACAGTCTATGTGTTTTGAGACCTGCCGCAAGGGGGTAGGGCTCTGTATGCGAGGAGGCTATTTAATCATGAAAGTAACGGTTGTTGGTGCAGGTAATGTCGGCGCTACCGTGGCAAATGTCTTGGCTGCAAAAGATTTCTGCAGCGAGGTCGATCTCGTTGATATCAAAGAGGGCGTTGCTGAAGGCAAGGCCATGGATATCATGCAGACGGCTCATATGCTGAATTTCGACACGACGGTTGTCGGTGTTACGGCTAAGACTGACGATCCTGAGGGCTATGCTCCGACGGCTGGTTCCGATATCGTTGTCGTCACCTCTGGTATGCCGCGTAAGCCGGGCATGAGCCGTGAGGATCTGATTGGTGTCAACGCCAAGATCGTCAAGAGCGTTGTCGACCAGGCTCTGAAGTATTCGCCGAATGCTATATTCATCATCATCTCGAACCCGATGGATGCTATGACGTTCCTCACGCTGAAGGACACGAAGCTTCCGCGCAACCGCATCATCGGCCAGGGCGGCATGCTCGACAGCAGCCGTTTCCGTTATTTCCTGGCTCAGGCTCTGCAGAAGGCCGGCTATCCAGCTACTCCGACCGATGTCGATGGCATGGTCATCGGCGGTCACAGCGACAAGACGATGGTTCCGCTGGCCAGCATCGCTACCTATCGTGGCATCCCTGTGACCCAGCTCCTGAGCAAAGAGCAGCTGGATGACGCTGTCGCTCAGACGAAGGTTGGCGGCGCTACGCTGACGAAGCTCCTCGGCACCTCGGCTTGGTATGCTCCGGGTGCTGCTGCAGCTGCCCTCGTTGAGTCCATCGCTCTCGATGCGAAGAAGCTCATTCCGTGCTGCGTATACCTCGATGGCGAGTATGGCGAGAAAGACCTCTGCATCGGTGTTCCGGTCGTCCTCGGCAAGAACGGTATCGAGAAGATCGTCGAGCTCAAGCTCAATGACGAGGAGAAAGCTAAGTTCGATGAGAGCGTAGCTGCTGCTCGCAACACGAACTCCAAGCTCGGCGATGCACTGAAATAAGCCTTCACACAGCTGATAGACAGTGAATTAGATACATCTGGCTCCGCTGGCAGGTCTCCTTTCCCTGCTGGCGGGGCTTTTGTATACATGAGAAAACGGTTATCTTTGGCAGCTGTTATTTCGATAATATAAGTGAAGGATAGTTTCGAGGAGGTGTCAGATATGCTGGAAAAGATAGAGCGAATCGCTCCCGTGAAAGGCGCCGATTATGATGTTGCCCGTCAGTTCAATCGCAAGCAGGGCTATGAGGATCACCGGAATGGTGGCAGGAATAAATTTGCCTCGGTATTGCAGAAGAAGCTAGACAAAGGCGCGGTTCAGCCGTCCAATCATTCGCCAGGCGTACCTGATGCCTACAATTTGGAACTGTCCATACGGCCGACGCAGTCGCTCTTCTATGAACAGGGAGCCGATCTGCGTGAGGTCAGGGAGAGAATTGATGACGCTGGATGATGAGAAATATATGCGGCTGGCTCTCGATGAGGCTCAGGCAGCGGCCGATATCGGCGAGGTGCCGATTGGTGCCGTGCTGGTCGATGCGGAGGGGACGGTCGTGGCCCGGGCGCATAATATGCGTGAGACCTGGCATGATGCTACAGCCCATGCGGAACTGATGGCGATCCGGCAGGCATGCGAGAAACTAGGGCGCTGGCGCCTGACGGGACTCACGCTCTATGTCACGATTGAGCCATGTCCCATGTGTGCCGGAGCCATTGTCATGAGCCGGGTGGACCGGGTGGTGTATGGCAGTACGGATGCCCGAGCCGGGGCCTGCGAATCGGTCTTCAATATACCGGGCTGCCCGACACTCAACCATACGCCGGCCATGACGGCCGGTGTGCTGCAGGAGGAATGCGCCGCTATCATGAAAAATTTCTTCCGTCAGCGCCGTCAGCAGAGCAAAGCGCGAAAGAAAGCTCAAATAGGGCAGGAAAGCACTACCTGAGTTCATGTTTATGAATGTTTTAAAGCGGTGCCGCAGACTATAGTCAGCGGCGCCGCTTTGTGGTATAACGAGATAAAATGTCTTTTGATTTTCTATAAATAAGAAATGTTGAAATAAGAAATGATTCATACAGCACCACTGGCTCGTTGAAACGCCAAAAGGAATATTTTGCCTATGGCAAAATATGAACAATTGCGTTATAATAGAAAAAGTCAGTTGACATATGAATATGGCCGTTGCTTTACATAAAGCAGGCATAATAATGCACATTGGGGGAAAGCTGTAAATGAAACTCGTAGTAACAGTAGTAGGCAAGGACCGTGTCGGTATCATAGCTATGGTGAGCCAGATCCTGGCTGATAATGATGTGAATATCCTGAGCATCAACCAGAATATCATGGACGGCTTTTTCAACATGGTGCTGATCGCCGAAGCCGACGGATCGAAGGTGAAGCTGGTAGACCTGCAGAAGACGCTGAAAGAGCGCGGCCAGGAAATCAATGTGGATATCAAAGCCCAGCATGAGGATATATTCAACGTGACCCATAATATATGATATGGGGCAGTAGCGGTATGACGCATTTTCCTGGGGAGGTAACGCTTTGATTACAGTTGATGATATACGTGAAACTAATGATATGATAACCGAGAACAAGCTCGATGTCCGCACCATCACTATGGGCATATCGCTACGCGACTGCGCGCATCCGAACATCGACAAGTTCTGCCAGAATGTATATGACAAGATAACGAAATCGGCTGAGTTCCTGGTCAAGACAGGCGAGGATATAGAGGCCGAGTACGGCATCCCTATCATCCACAAGCGCGTATCGGTCACTCCGATCGCTATCGCTGCTGATGCCTGCAAGACGGATTCCTATGTACCGGTAGCCGAAGCGATGGATAAAGCAGCCAAAGAAGTCGGCGTAAACTTCATCGGCGGTTTTTCTGCACTGGTGGAGAAGGGCTTTGCTCATGGCGACCGCATACTGATCAACTCCATACCGCAGGCACTGGCGTCGACCGATCTGGTCTGCTCGTCGGTCAATCTCGGCTCGACGAAGACGGGTATCAATATGGACTGCGTGCGCGAGATGGGCGAGGTCGTGAAGCGTACGGCGGAACTGACGCGCGACCAGCAGGCTTTGGGTTGCGCCAAGCTCGTCGTGTTCTGCAATGCTCCGGGAGATAATCCGTTCATGGCAGGTGCTTTCCATGGCGTAGGCGAGGCTGAGACTGTCGTCAGCGTCGGTGTCAGCGGCCCGGGCGTCGTGAAGCATGCTCTTGAGGGCAAGAAGGGGGCTGACTTCACCGAGGTCGCGGAGACGATAAAGAAGACGGCCTTCAAGATCACCCGCGTCGGCCAGCTCGTAGCGCGCGAGGCTTCGCGTCGTCTTGGCGTGCCGTTCGGCATCATCGACCTGTCGCTGGCGCCGACCCCGGCCGTGGGCGACAGTGTGGCACGCATCATCGAAGAGATGGGCATAGAGAGCTGCGGCGCTCCGGGCACGACGGCGGCACTGGCCCTGCTCAATGATGCGGTGAAGAAGGGCGGCCTCATGGCATCGTCGCATGTAGGCGGCCTCTCTGGCGCTTTCATTCCGGTCAGCGAGGACGAGGGCATGATCAATGCCGTGTCTACAGGCAGCCTCTCCATCGAGAAACTCGAGGCCATGACCTGTGTCTGCTCGGTCGGTCTGGACATGATAGCCATAGAGGGTGATACTTCGGCGGCGACCATATCCGGCATCATCGCCGATGAGGCGGCTATCGGCATGATCAACAACAAGACGACGGCTGTGCGCGTCATCCCGGTACCGGGAGCGAAGGTCGGTGATCAGGTCGAATTTGGTGGCCTGCTCGGCTACTGCCCGATTGTGCCGGTTCGCAATCAGTACAGTTCGGATGCCTTCATCGCTCGTGGCGGGCGCATACCGGCGCCGTTGCGCAGTTTGACCAACTGATGGCGGTTCCTGCTTAAGCTTAAGAGAATAAGAAGGGGGGCTGGATGCTCATTATGAGCATCCAGCCCCCTTTGCTATATCAGATTCAGTGTCCGGTGTCTGGCACGAGATTTCCGGCTCAGGCGTTGGCCTTGCGGAATTTCTCCATGAAGTCGACGAGCTTCTGTACACCTTCATACGGCATCGCATTGTAGATGCTGGCGCGCATGCCGCCGACGCTGCGATGACCTTTCACGCCGCCGAGACCGACCTCGCGAGCCTCAGCCACGAATTTCGCCTCGAGCTCTTCGCTCGGCAGACGGAATGTGACATTCATGAAGGAACGGCTATCCTTATCGGCATGGCCCTTGTAGAAGCCTTCCGAAGCATCGATGGCGCTGTAGAGCAGATCGGCTTTCTTCTTGTTGCGCTTAGCCATCTCCGGCAGGCCGCCCTGTGCTTTGATCCAGGCTGCGACTTTGCCGACCATGTAGATGCAGAAAGCCGGAGGCGTATTGTAGAGCGAGTTCTTCTTATAGAACGTGTTGTAGCGCAGGATCTTGGGCAGGGTCTCCGGGCTGTTCTCGAGCAGCGAGCGTCTGGCGACGACGAGCGTCACGCCGGCTGGGCCGAGGTTTTTCTGCACGCCGGCATATATGAAGGCAAAGCGGCTGAAGTCGAGCGGGCGCGAAAGCATATCCGACGACATATCGGCGAACAGAGGCACATCCCCCGTATCTGGTATATAATGATACTCAGTACCATATATAGTATTATTGTAGCAAAGATGGACATAGGCAGCCTCGGGATTTATATCGAGCTCCTCCTGAGTCGGGATGTGGCGGTAGCCGCCTTCCTTGCTCGAGGCAGCGATACGGCCGGTGCCGAGTATCTTTGCTTCATTGTAGCATTTCTCAGCGAAGCTGCCGGACAGCACATAGTCGCCCGGATGCTCTTTCGAGGCATAGTTCAACGGCATCATGGCGAACTGATGGCTCGCACCGCCCTGCAGGAACAGGACCTCATAATCGTCGCCGAGCCCCATGAGCTCGAGGATGTCGGCCTTGGCCTGGTTGTGTACAGCTTCATACTCTTTCGCACGATGGCTGATTTCGAGGATAGACATGCCACTGCCATTGAAATTCAGGAACTCGGCCTGAGCCTCTTTCAGAACGTCGAGCGGCAGCATGGCTGGGCCCGGATTGAAGTTGTAGATACGATCTGCTTCCACGGGAATAACCTCCTAGCATATTTCACAGTTTGAACAGCGTATACATAATCCACTGTCATATGTAACTATTGTAGCGCTAAAATGTCCATTTAGCAAGTAATGATATAAATACTGTTTTTTCAGTGCACACACTTGACTATGCTTGTTCTATAGTATATTATTAGATTAAGTATTTTTTTCACAAGCTAGCGGTCCTTGCTGTACATGAACGTACATGCAGACAAGCGGCGCAAAAAGAGGAGCGATAAATTATGAAGGTTTTGGCTGCGGATGGCATTTCGCCTATTGGTCTGGCGTTGCTGGAAAATGATTTCGAGGTCGTCGTCAAAGACAAGCTGCCGGCAGATGAGCTGCTGGAGATAATCCCGGAGTTTGATGCGGTGATGGTCCGCTCTGCGTCCAAGATTACGGCGGAAGTCATTGCCCAGGCCAAGAACCTCAAGATCATCGGCCGTGCCGGCGTGGGCGTGGATAATATCGATATCCCTGCAGCTACGGCTCGTGGCATACTCGTCATCAACTCTCCGGGCGGTAATACCATAGCGGCTACGGAGCACACCATGGCTATGATGCTGGCCATGTCGCGCAATATCCCGATCGCGAACGAGACCATGCACAAAGGCGAGTGGAATCGCAAGAAGTATGTCGGCGTCGAGCTGCGTGGCAAGACGCTCGGTGTCATCGGCATGGGCCGCATCGGCAGCGGGGTCGCAAAACGTGCTCTGGCTTTCGATATGAAGGTGCTGGGCTATGATCCGTATATCAATGAGGAACGTTGCAAGGATCTCGGCGTGAAGGTTGCTACCTTTGACGAGGTCATCGAGAACTCGGATTTCATCACTGTTCATATGCCGCTGACGAATGAGACGCGCGGTATGATCGGTATGGCGGAGATGAAGCGCATGAAGGAGGGCGTACGCCTCGTCAATTGCGCTCGCGGCGGCATCATCAACGAGGCTGACCTCGCGGAGGCAGTGAAGCAGGGGATAGTGGCTGGCGCCGCCATCGATGTCTACACCGAGGAGCCGCCCGCGGAGAAGGGCAATCCGCTGATCGATGTCCCGAATATCGTGCTGACGCCGCATCTGGGCGCCTCCACGAAGGAGGCCCAGGTCGGCGTGGCTGTCGATGTCGCACAGGGCATAAAGGCCGCTCTGTCCGGTCAGCCGGTCTCTACGGCTGTCAATATGGCGCCGGTATCCCCGCAGGTCATGCAGGTCATCTCGCCGTATCTGACGCTGGCGGAGCGTCTCGGCGGTACCGTGCAGGCTCTGGCGGACGGACCGATCGAGAAAGTCGAGGTCACGTATCGCGGCGATATCACCGAGGTGAATACGGGACTGCTCACGACGGCAGCTATCAAAGGTATGCTGAACCCGATTATGGAGGGCGAGGTCAACTATGTAAATGCTCCGTCACTGGCGAAGGAGCGCGGCATAAAGGTCTCCGAGGTAAAGGAGAAGGAAGCTACGGACTTCACCAATATCATTACGGTGACTGCTACGGCCGACGGCAAGGAAACGTCGGTCGAGGGCACGCTGTTCGGCACTGAGGGCCGTATCGTGCGCATCGACAAATTCCGTGTCGATGTCGATCCGCATGCGCGCATCCTGGTATGTCCGCATATCAATCGTCCGGGCGTCATCGGCCAGATCGGTACGCTGCTCGGCGGCGAGAACATCAACATCTCGGGCATGCAGGTCGGTGTCACCGAGGTCGAGGGCGTCAGCCTGATGGTCTTGGCAATCGATAACGATATCCCAGCGGCAGTGCTGGATAAGATCAAGGGCATGGAAGGCATCTATGATGCGAAGCTCGTCAACTTCTACGCCATCTGATGAAAGCTGTGGCCACAATCTGTCAGACAGATTAGCCTAAGAAATCGGAAGCCTCCGTTATGGGGGCTTCTTTTTATTGTTTTCAGAGGGCCAGTTGACTCGTGTCCATTGATATTCGGCAAAATATCGCTTTAAAAAGACATGGATAACATATAACTGTAAAGTATACCTGCATACAACTTGATTATACGCCGAAAGTATGATACGATATATCCACGCTGGGAGGATGAGTGTATGTATATGCAAGAAGATATTGTTACAAAAGTAAAGATCATGGCCCTGAGCCGCACACGTCAGATACAGGATGAATGCACACGTCATCCGGAACAGTTCCGCCCGGATACGGCGGAGTACTGTGACGCGATGTATTATATAATTTCCGCGATAGCGCCGGAGCGATTCAGTGAGATCGTGAATACGATCCGTGACAGCTATATGGAGCAGGGAATATATGATGATGGTTATGTGGCCGATTCGGTCATGATGATAGCCTTGGCCGAGTATCAGAATGAACTCGGTGAGCTGAATATCTACGATATGGGCTGGACCAGCTATGTGGAGGACTTCTTCCGCACGGCGATTGCCTGAGCTGAGTGAGGTCGTTCGTCGAAAATCTTCTGGGAGCAGAAAAGACTAGCATCATCTCTAGAGCAGAGATGAATCATTACTGAAAAAAATAAGAAAATCCTGTCCAAAATTTTATTTTTTGGCAGGATTTTTTTTGCGTGTAGCGAAAATATAGATGGTTCATAATGAAACGGTAAAAAATATGCCAGAATGCATGCCGGGCGGAAGGCAGATTACCGTTTTCACAGGCGGCGAAGAGACAGGAGGGAGAAAAAATA
>CACXCN010000059.1 GCA_902766095.1 uncultured Selenomonas sp.
CGACTCGTCTAATTCGCCTTCTTTGTATATATTTTTTACGTGGAGGGCAACATTAGCGCGAGTACACTGGAATAGTTCTGCTATATCTTGCCTGGGCAGCCACACCGTGCCATCATTAGCGTATAGCTTGACGTTGGTTTTTCCGTCATCGGTATTGTAAATTATTATCTTGTCCATATAACCTCTCCTTTCGTATAGCCATCCTTCGGGGGTGGCTTTTTGTTTGCTTAGAACTTGCTGATGCTCTGGACCACTCTGCCAATGATGCGGACAGGGAGCTTCTCGACTTCTTCGCGGCTGTAGAAGTGCGGGGTGTAGACGGCGACGTTGTGGCCGATGAGGGTTAAGCCGTATTCGCTCTCCTTGACCTCTTTGATTGTGGCGTCCTTACTGTCAACAAGAACGACGGCAATTTGGCCGCTTTCGATGTCCTCTTGGACACGCACGATGATGGTGTCGCCGTCGTGTATGGTCGGCTCCATGGATGTATCCTTGACGACAAGCCCGAAATACTGGTCGCCGCCCTTGTGTAGGCGCTCGTCGATATACTCGTAGTCGATGATTTCTTCTTGTGCGAGGATGGGCTGGCCTGCTGCAACGCGGTCGACGACTGGGATACGGTATGTGTAGTGGGCGGCTTTCGGAGTTGGCGATGCCTCTATGCTTTTCTGTGGCGCGGGTGGGGCGGAGGATGCGGGTTCGTCGACGCCCATCAATTCACCCGGAGAAACACCAAGAGCATTTGCGATTGCAACCAATTTAGATTGCGTGATGTCATTGACACCCATCTCGATTTTGTTTATAGAGCTGCGCGACTTGAAACCGACAAGCCTTGCAAGCTCTTCTTGTGACATGCCCTTTTTTTCGCGTATCCGTTTTATATTTTTATACAATTCAAGCATGGAAATCGCCTCCCCATGAAAATCTTCTTCCATACTATAATCATAGAATTTTATAGATTGGAAATCAACAAAAGTAGAAAAATAATATAAAATGTTGATGCATAATCTACATTGTGGTATATAGCGTAGACGATAAAACTTCAGAACTGAGAGGAGGGATCACATCAGCTGAAATCGTAGGACTCTATGATACTGTTAATGACTTCGATTCGGCAGCCATTCAAAAGGCGGATAGCAAAGGGAATAAAAAGCTCCTTGTTGTTCGTGGTAGTAATGGCAGGTCCTATTCGCTGCTCATTGAGCGCGGCAAACATAAGGCATAGGTTAATATCTTCTACAAATATAAAGAGAAGACCTCGCCGATGTCCGATGCCCATAACCCCGAACGGAACGTCCAAAACGACTCAGCGAAGTCTTCTTCTACTTTTAGTGTAGCACAGGAGCTGGAGAGTGGCAAGGGAAATGCGGCTGATAAGGCTACGATGAAACCGGGGAGCTGTCGGCTTGAAACCGAAGCACAACTTTGATAAACTGCAAGCAGCAAAGGAGGTCGATTGCAAGGCCGTGTTTGACAAGTACCTCAATGACGGAATCATGCAGATGGTGCGCGAGACCGTCGCAAAGGAAATCGGCGAGCATGTAGACCTTGCGGAAATGAGTGACCCGGTGAAGCGCGATGCGGCGCGGGGTAGGCTGCCATATATCCGTAAAATGTTGGTATGGTTCAATACAAGCGCAATACAAAATAATCAGGCTTATAAAGATAGGTATGCGGCGAAGATCGAATATGCGAGGAGATGCTTCGATAATGATTCCAGAATCGGAGGAAAAGTTACTGGAGGAGTGGGACAATACGAAGGATAAGGCAACGTGGATTCGTCTCGCTATGAAAATTATGCCGAACCTTTCCAGGGAGGAAGTGGAGAAAGCAGCAGACGAAGCTCTCGCTGGCTATCACGCAGTGTAAGCGGCGAGAAGTTCGGTGCACGCGCTCACTTCCTAAAGCTCTATAACGACATGGCAAAAGCCGTTCTGATAATCAGGGCGGCTTTTCTAGTGTGCAAAATCCCACGCGCTATTCTGCAGAGGCGGAGGAGGCGCCGAGGAATTTCGCCGATAAGGCGTTTCTGAAGCTGACGAGGCGCAACCATATGAGCAACGCCAGGATAGAGGCAACCAACAACAAAATTAAGCTCATACCCAACGATATGCCCAAGGAGCCATAAATCGGTACCTATTGATACGGAATTCAGACGGCAATACTGCTATGATTTAGGCAGATAGAGAAATCAGGGTGGCGCTGTGAGGCGCTGAGGAAGGTGGTGTTGCCATGGATGAGAAGGTAGGGCAGGTGTTCTCGATTGCCGAGGATAATATTCCGGTACTGGGATGCACGATTTCCAGAGAGGTCTACGGCCGCGATGATCGCATCACGTATTTTTCTTTGGCTAAAGGTACCGATATCAGTGCGGAAATTCATCCGTCCCCGAAGCTTATCCTGGTTGCAGCCGGCAGTCTGGCGGTATATGGTCCCGGCCGGGAGCCTCGGCTTCTGGAAAGCGGGGATGCCATACTGACCGCGGCTGATGAGGCGGTGGGTATGCGCTCGGCGACAGGCGCTGTTTATACGGAGGTCGCGCTCGGAAAGGGTGGTACGATGAATGAAGTAATTAAGGCTGGCGAGGTGTTTCGCCTGGCGGAGCTGGTTCCCTATCAGGCGGGCCGGATTGTGAATATGGATGTGCTGGCGAATGACAGGATGAAGTTCGTCGTCATGGCCTTTGCTGAGGGAACAGGGCTGTCGGAGCATGCGGCTCCGGGGGAGGCTCTGATCTTTGCCCTCGATGGTGAGGGAATCATCGGCTATGAGGGTCAGGAGCATGTCATCAAGGCCGGTGAGAATTTCCATTTCGCCAAAGGCGGTCGCCATTTCGTGAAAGCAGCCAAGCCGTTCAAGATGGCGCTGCTGCTGACGTTGGAGTGAATGTAGGAGGTAGTTTATCATGAAGTTCTTTGTCAATGATAGCTGTGTTGGCTGCGGTATGTGCGAGGCAACTTGCCCGGCAGTATTCTCTTTGAACGATGAGGGGAAGGCCGTAGCTATAGAGGGTGATGTGCCGGCCGCTGAGGAGGCAGCAGCCCAGGAAGCGATGGAGGGCTGCCCGGTCAGTGCCATTGAGAAGAAGTGATATAATGCTGCCGTAGCGGCGGCATAGGAAAAGGGACTGCTGCACGTGGTGTACCGTGCGGCAGCCCCTTTTTGAGGTTGAGATAATATTTTTATCAGCGCTTGTAAGCGGTGACTTTCTGGTAATGCTTGGCGAAGAACTCGGAAGCGACCTGCGGGAACAGGGAGTAGGAGAGGACATCCTCCGGAGTCGGATTCAGGAAGCCCTTCTCTTTGAGCTCTTTCTCATAGTCGGCGAAAGTCGGACGCTTCGCATCGTACTCGGCGACATCATCGATGATTTCCTCAGGCTTGAGGCCGATGGTCTTCGTGAGAAAGTCGCGGTCGATGGCGACCGGAGTCTTGCCGAACAAGCCGCGGGCCAGATCCTTGAACTCCTTCGGAATCATGGAGTAGCGCTTGCCGGAGACAACGTTCATCGTGGCCATCGTGCCGACAATCTGCGACGACGGCGTGACGAGCGGCGGATAGCCGAGGTCTTTGCGGACGCGCGGCATCTCGTCGAGCAGATCCTGATATTTGTCCTCGGCACCCATGCTCTTGAGCTGGTTCGTGAGGTTCGAGAGCATGCCGCCCGGAATCTGGAAATCAAGGACGTTCGGATTGAGGTCGAAGTAGCCCTTGAGGTTGAAGGTCTTGATGAGGTCTTTCTTCACGGCGGCGAAATGTTTCGCGATTGGCGTGAGCTGCTGGACATCGATGCCCGTATCATACGGCGTACCCTCGAGCATGCGGATCATGGTCTCGGTGCAGGGCTGGGAGGTGTCCGAAGCGAACGGCGAGAGGGCGCAGTCGATGATATCGACACCGGCCTCTACGGCCTTCAGATAGGTAGCATGACCGAAGCCGGACGTGCAGTGCGTGTGGAGCTCGACCGGGACATCGAGGGCGGCCTTGAGTTTCTTGACCAGGTCCTCAGCTACATACGGCTTGAGCAGGCCGGACATATCTTTTATGCAGATGGAGTCGCAGCCCATTTCCTGGAGCTGCTTGGCGAGGTCGACGAACATCTCGTTCGTATGTACCGGGCTGATGGTATAGACGAGGCAGCCCTGGACTTCAGGTTTCTCCGGGCAGTTCTTGGCTGCGTTTATAGCGACCTTGAGGTTGCGGACATCATTGAGAGCATCGAAGATACGGAAAACGCCGACACCATGCTTCGATGCAGCCTGGACGAATTTCTCGACGACATCGTTGGAGTAATGGTTGTAGCCGAGAAGATTCTGACCGCGCAGGAGCATCTGTATCGGGGTGTGAAGCTTTGATTTCAGAGTGTCGAGGCGCTCCCATGGATCCTCATCGAGGAAACGCAGGCAGGTATCAAATGTTGCACCGCCCCAGGCTTCGAGGGCTTTGTAGCCGACTTTGTCGAGGGCTTCGAGCTGCGGCAGCATGTCGCTGAGACGCATGCGCGTAGCACAGAGGGACTGATGGCCGTCACGCAGGACGGTTTCCATGATCTGGACTTTAGCCATTGAAATACACTCTCCTCAATTTACCATTCCTTGTCCCTTGATGGGGCAACCATAAATAACAATTCACATTCCATAAACAGTATATATTGATAGAAAACCGATGTCAATAGAAATCCGGCGAGAATGTGAAGTTTTTCCCAAGTATACCAATAAAGAATAGTGTACTATGACTTACGATAATAGTTCGCGGGTCATCAAAGCAGATGGAGGAGACGGCTGGCCTTCATGATGAGCCAGTCGGGCAGGAGTGCTGCCAGGATGCGGTCGAGCAGGCTCAGCGCATCCGGGGTGCAGGTGGTACGGCCGAGGCGGGCCGAGGCCAGTGAGCGGCTGACGACGCTGGCAGCGGTGGTGGCCAGCGGCAGATGGCGGAAATAGCGGCCGTGACTCTGCTGGGCCCGGCCGACGAATTCGGTGTCCCTGATCCAGTAGGGGCAGACGGCAGTGACGGAGATTCCCTGCGGAGCCAGTTCGTAAGCGAGGGAGCGGCTGTAGGAGAGCACGAGTGACTTCGTCGCGGCGTAGAGTCCGAGGTAGGGCACGGGCTGGAACCCGGCGCAGGAGGCGATTTCCAGTATGTGGCTGCCGGCGGACATGAAGGGGATGGCAGCCTGGGTGAGGGTGACGGCAGCACAGCAATTGAGGTTTATCATCTGGGCCGCGGTGCCGGGGGTGAGTTCGTCGTAGCCGCCGATGCGCCCGAAGCCGGCGGCACAGATGAGCCAGCGGATCTCGAGATCGTGCTCAGCTGCCATTGCCCCATGCAGGGCATTGACAGCCTCATTGGTGGTGAGGTCGCAGGCGAAGATGCGGCAGGGAGTGATGAGCTCATCAGCGAGAGCCTCGAGCTTCTCCTGGCGACGGGCGACGAGCCAAAACTCGTCTGCGCGGTTTTCCATGGCAAGGTCGAGCTGGCGGGCGTATTCGCGTCCCAGCCCGCTCGAGGCGCCGGTTATGATAGCTATGTTCATGGCATTCTCCTGCTGCTTTCAGTTACGCGGTTCGTTTTCAAAGGTTGACAAAAGTGATATTAACTACATTATTAATAATGTAGTGCCGGCTGTCAAGCACGTTGCCGGCAGTATTGACTAATGGTGAGCAGCGTGCTAGGATATAAACGATGAGACATCTCTTTGGGGCGGGGAGAATTTCCCCACCGGCGGTAAAGCCCGCGAGCCGGCCTGTGGCTGGCATGACTCGGTGAGACTCCGGGGCCGACAGTATAGTCTGGATGAGAAAAGAGTGCTTGGCGCTATGATGGCGTCTGGCAGGCTGTGATATCAAGGCCGCCCGGAGCAGATAAGATCCGGGCGGCTTTTTCGTATTTTCGTATGATGATGACCGCAGCAAGCCGGTGAGGTGTCCCAGCTCTATCGAGGAGGGATACGATGATCGATGAAAATGATGTACGCTATATGCGGCTGGCGCTGCAGATGGCGCGCAACGCTACTGGCCGCACGGTGCCGAATCCGCTGGTCGGGGCGGTGATCGTGCAGGCGGGCCGCGTCGTGGCGACGGGCTGGCATCGCAAGGCCGGTACACCGCATGCAGAGATCCATGCGCTGAATATGGCAGGCGAGCTGGCCCGCGGAGCGACGCTCTATGTGACGCTCGAGCCGTGTGCCCACTATGGCCGCACGGGTCCGTGCGCTGTGGCCGTCCGGGATGCCGGCATCGCCCGCGTCGTCGTGGGCATGCGCGACCCGAATCCGCTCGTCGCGGGCAAGGGTCTGAAGATACTGACGGATGCTGGTGTGGCTGTCGATGTATTTCCTGATGACAGCGATATCGCGGCATGCTGCTGGCAGCTGAACGAGGTCTTCCTGAAATGGATTCCGCACAAGCAGCCCTTCGTGGTGCTGAAGACGGCGATGTCGCTGGACGGCAAGATTGCTACGGTGACGGGCGAGTCGCAGTGGATAACTGGCGAAGCAGCGCGGGCGCGCGTCCATGAATGGCGCGATATCTATGATGGCATCATGGTGGGCATCGGCACGGTGTTGCATGATGATCCGGCACTCACGACGCGGCTGCCGGCCGGCCGGCCGGGACGCAATCCGATTCGCATCATCGTCGACAGTCAGGCGCGTACGCCGCTGACGGCACAGGTCGTGACGGATGGAGCGGCGCCGACGATCATCGCGGTGACGGAGGAAGCTCCGGCTGAGCGCATCGCAGCGCTGGAGCAGTCGGCGCAGGTCGAGGTGCTGCGCTGCGGCAGCGGCCCGCATATCGATGTGGCGCTGCTCATGCAGCAGCTGGGTGAGCGGGAAATCTGTTCCATATTCGTCGAGGGTGGCGGTACGCTGGCGTATTCGTTCTTGGCCGCCGGACTCGTGGACAAGGTGGAGGCGTTCATCGCCCCGCTGCTTATCGGCGGACGCGAGGCGCTGACGCCGGTCGAAGGGGCTGGCAGCGCCAGATTGGCCGATGCCGTGCGGCTGCACGATGTGCAGTATGAACAGGTAGGCAGCGATATGCTGGTGACCGGCTATACGCGCAGCGCGGCTGAGCGCCGCAAGCTGAGCTGGAGCTGACGACTTCGGCCATATGATGAATTGAGGTGAAAGCCTTTTGTTTACTGGGATAATAGAGGAAATCGGGCGCGTGCGCTCGCTGGGGGGCGGACATCTGCGACTGGGAGCACGGCGCGTGCTCGAGGGCACGCAGATCGGTGACAGCATCGCGGTGAACGGTGTCTGCCTGACGGTTACGAGCATGACTCCGGATCGAAGCGAGTTCACGGCTGATGTGATGCCGGAGACCGTGCGACGCACGTCGCTCTCCGAGCTGCAGCCGGGCAGCCCGGTCAATCTGGAGCGGGCGCTGACGCTGTCGGCGAGGCTCGGTGGTCATATCGTGGCCGGCCATGTCGATGGCGTAGGGACGATTGCCGAGCTGCATCAGGAGGGCAATGCCATTCGGATGCGGGTGACCGCCGGTCCGAATCTGTTGCGGTATATCGTGGAGAAGGGCTCGGTCGCTCTTGACGGTATCAGCCTGACCGTGGCGGCGGTGACCGCTGAGGATTTCACGGTGAGCCTGATTCCGCACACGCGCGAGGTGACGAATCTCGGCAGCAAGCAGGCGGGCAGCCGGATCAATATCGAGACGGATATGATAGGCAAATATGTGGAAAAGCTGCTGGCAGCTGGCGTGGAATCGCCATATGCGCCGGGAGCCAGACAGGCGAAGCCCGGGCCGGCCAGCGGCCTGACGGCCGAGTTTCTGCAGGCGAACGGGTTCTGATCGGTGGGCCGCTTCAGCATATCAGGCTTCATTCAGCTGGACGGCTCGCCAATTCACCCAGTTCTGCGGGCCACCTTCCCCAGAGGGAAGGATTTATAAAAAGGAGTGATATTTATGTCAAAATTTGCTACGGTAGAACAGGCTATCGAGGATATAAAGCATGGCAAGATGGTCGTGGTCGTCGATGATGAGGATCGCGAGAACGAGGGAGACCTCATCGTGGCGGCGGCCACGGTCACGCCGGAGGACGTGAATTTCATGGCAAAGTACGCCAAGGGCCTCATATGCACCCCGATCGATGGCAAGCGTCTCGATGAGCTGGATATCGGTCAGATGGTTGCGAACAATACGGACAACCATGAGACGGCCTTCACGGTGTCTATCGATGCCTACGATACGGATACCGGCATCTCGGCGTTCGAACGCTGCCAGACGATCCGCAAGCTGCTCGATCCGGCGGCAAAGCCATCAAGCTTCCGCCGGCCGGGTCATGTGTTCCCGCTGCGCTCGGTCGAGGGCGGCGTGCTGCGCCGCGCCGGCCATACGGAGACGACGACGGATCTGGCACGGCTCGCAGGCTTTTATCCGGCGGGGCTGTGCTGCGAGATCATGGATGATGATGGCCACATGATGCGCACGCCGAAGCTTCTGGAGTTCGCCGCGGAGCATGACCTGCATATCATCACGGTGAAGTCGCTCATCGAGTACCGCAAGCGCACGGAGAACTTCGTGCAGGAGGTGGCGGATGTGGATTTCCCGAGCAAATATGGACATTTCCGCATCCATGCCTATGAAAGCAAGCTCGATGGCAAGTGCCATCTGGCGATCGTGAAGGGCGACGTGCGCGGCAAGAAGAACGTGCTGGTGCGCGTGCACTCGGAGTGCCTGACCGGCGATGCGCTCGGATCCCTGCGCTGCGATTGTGGCGACCAGCTGCGCCTGGCTCTGCAGAAAATCGAGCGGGAGGGCGAGGGCGTCGTGCTCTACATGCGTCAGGAGGGCCGCGGTATCGGCCTTGCGAACAAGATGCGTGCCTATGCGCTGCAGGACAAGGGCGCGGACACGGTCGAGGCGAATGTCGAGCTGGGCTTCGCACCGGATCTGCGCGACTACGGCATCGGCGCACAGATCCTGGCTGACCTCGGTCTCACGAGCCTGCGTCTCATGACGAACAATCCGGCGAAGCGCGCCGGGCTCGAGGGTTACGGGCTGAGCATCGTCGAGCGGGTACCGCTCGTCATTGAGCCGACGAAATATGATGCGAAATATCTCGAGACGAAGCAGGAGAAGATGGGGCATGTATTCGACAGCAATGCCGGGCAGATATGATGAATTGGCGCATAGGAGGAAATAAAATGGCTAATGTATATGAAGGTTTCGTGAGCGGCAAGGGCCGCAAGTTCGGTATCGTGGTGGCCCGTTTCAATGAATTCATCACGAGCAAGCTGCTCGGTGGTGCGCTCGATACGCTGCATCGCCATGAGACGGCTGATGAGGATATCGATGTGGCCTGGGTGCCGGGCGCATTCGAGATTCCGCTGGTGGCAAAGAAGATGGCCGAGAGCGGCAAGTATGATGCCGTCATCTGCCTCGGAGCCGTCATCCGCGGCGCGACGACGCACTATGACTATGTGTGCAACGAGGTATCGAAGGGCGTCGCGCAGGTCGGCCTTTCTACCGGCGTACCGACCATATTCAGCGTCGTGACGACGGAGAATATCCAGCAGGCCGTCGAGCGGGCCGGCACCAAGGCGGGCAACAAGGGCGCGGACGGTGCCATGGCCGCTATGGAGATGGCCAGCCTGCTGCCGAAGCTGGGCTGAGGGAAGGCTGTAAGGAGGATTTCATATGAAAATCGGTGTCATAAGTGATACCCATGGTCATGAGCAGGCCTGGACGGTGCCTTTTAAGAAATACTTCCACGATGCAGACCTCATCATCCACGCCGGCGATGTGCTTTATCACGGGCCGCGCAATCCGATGAAGGCTGACTATGACCCGGCGGGGCTCGTCAAGCGGATCAACAGCTGTTCGGTGCCGGTCATCATCGCGCGCGGCAACTGCGATTCCGAGGTCGATGCCAGCTGTCTCGAGCTGCCGGTGCAGGCTCCGTATGCCTACGTCTATTATGAAGGGCGGCGCATCGTCGTGACTCATGGTCACACGGTCATGAGTGATGCAGAGAAGGATGCCATGGCGGCTCATCTGCGGGCGGATATATTCATCAGCGGCCATATCCATACGAATGTGCTCGAGCGGCGCGGTCAGACGATATTCCTGAATCCGGGCTCGCCGGCGCTGTCGAAGCGAGAGGATGGCCGCGCGACCATAGCGCTCATCGAGGATGAGGCCATACGTATATACGATATAGATACAGACGAAGTGCTCATGGAGCTGGAGCTCTGAGCCTCGCGGGGAGGATAAATGAAAGATCATCTGGTCAAGGCAACAGCTGAAGGAGTGCGTGTCTACGCGGCGGTGACGACCGATCTGGTCAATGAAGGCATTCGCCGTCATGACTGCTATCCCGTGGCGGCAGCAGCGCTCGGGCGTACGATGACGGCTGCCCTGTTGCTGGCGGCCAATCTGAAAGGCAAAGAAGCGCTGACGATAAAGATCAATGGCGGCGGCCCGCTCGGAAACGTCACTGCTGATGCGACACCGGAGGGCTATGTGCGAGGCTATGTCGGCAATCCGCATGTCGATCTGCCGCTGAATGAGCTCGGCAAGATCGATGTCGGCGGTGGTGTCGGGCGTGACGGCCTCGTGACGGTCACGCGCTTCACGGGAATGAAGGACAATCAGAGCGGCAGCTCGGAGCTCGTCTCGGGCGAGATTGCCGATGATATCACGAACTATCTGGCGGTATCGGAGCAGACGCCTTCGAGCGTCGGTCTCGGCGTGCTTGTCGGAAAGGACATGAAATGCATCGGTGCGGGCGGCTTCATCATCCAGCCGCTGCCGGAGGCGACGGATGAGTGCATCGACAAGCTCGAGGCTAATCTGCGGCAGGTCCGCTCCGTATCGCATATGGTGGAGAGCGGCCTCGATGCCCGGGGAATCATCGCCGAGCTCCTGCAAGGGTTCGATGATATCAACTATCTGACGACGACGGATCTGGCTTTCCGTTGCGGCTGCTCGAAGATGCGCATCAGTGATGTGCTGCTGACGCTGAACAAGGCCGATCTCCAGCAGTTGCTCGACGATGGGCAGGCCGAGGTGACCTGCCAGTTCTGCGGGGAGAAGTATCAGTTCAGCCGTGAGGAGCTGCAGGCCATATACAATGTGGCGACGGGCAAGGTGAAGGTCGAGGACTTCGCGGATCTGAAGGCTTTTCAGGAACGAAAAAATAAGGGGCAGTGACGAAATATAATATTGTCAGGCATAAGCATACAGTACCGCGGCAAGTATGGTTCCTGCATTCATATATGTTTCTTCAGGTGTCAGACCGGCAGGTAGGGGAGATAGGCGTGGAATGCTGTGGGGAGGGAGTAGGTGGAGGCGAGTTCGTCGCGGGAAACCCAGCAGTGGTCGGTTGCTTCGCTGACCGAGGCAGATGCCGGGCAGTCGGGAGACAGCTCGATGCGCCAGCCCGTGAGGTGCCATTCGACATGGGAGAATATATGTCGGGCTGTCGGAAGGGATTTCAGGGAGGTATAGGTCAGCTGATGCCCGGAGAGGTAGGAGCGGATGTCAGCTCTCGTGAGATGGCCCGGCAGGTTCGGGAATTCCCAGAGGCTGGCGAGCAGTCCTTTGGGAGGACGTCGGAGGATGACGAAGAAAGGCCCCTGACAGATCAGCAGGACAGTACGTTTTTCCACACGGCGGTGGCCGGCTTTCGTCTTGATGGGGAGCTCCTGTTCCGAACCTTCGCGATGGGCGAGACAGAGGGAGGCGAGGGGGCAGGCAGCACAGTGCGGGGCACCGTTCGGCAGGCAGATGGTCGCACCGAGGTCCATAAATGCCTGATTGAGGTCGCCGGCAGTGCCGTCGGTCGGATAGATGGCGGCCAGTTCGCGCTCGACGAGGCGCTTGGTCGATTCTTTGGCGATGTCGAGCGGGGCGGCCAGATGGCGCATGATGATGCGGAGTACGTTGCCATCGACAGCCGGCCATGGTTTGCCCCAGGTCATCGAGCCGATGGCGGCAGCGGTGTAGCGTCCGATGCCGGGCAGGGCGAGCAGCGAGGTAAAATCGTCGGGCATCTGTCCCGCATAGTCTGTCTGCAGGATGCGGGCTGCCTTTTGGAGGTTGCGGGCCCGGGAGTAGTAGCCGAGGCCCTGCCAGAGCTTCATCAGAGTGTCTTCGGGGACGGCAGCGAGGGCGGCGATGTCCGGCAGGGCGTCCAGGAAGCGTTCATAGTAGGGGATCACGGTGCTGGCGCGCGTCTGCTGCAGCATGATTTCCGATATCCATGTATGATAGGCCGTGCGGGCTACGCGCCAGGGCAGGTCGCGATGGTGGCCCTGATACCAGTTCAGGAGCAGCGGTAGAGCGGAGGGGAGTGCCTCTGCATGTGGCAGCCGGGGGTTCTTGGTCATAGGTTCGTCCTTTCTCAAGGGGAAACGTGGAGTATTAAAAAACTGCTTACCAGCCAGCCGGCTGATAAGCAGTTTCTTTGTCTGAGCAGAGTAAATTCTTTGCGCAAAGAATTTATTAGGCACGCTCGACCTTGCCCGAACGGAGGCAGCGCGTGCAGACGTTCACGTGTTTGATCTGGCCATCGACGACGGCGCGGACATGCTGGATGTTCGGCTTCCAGGTGCGCTTCGTCTTCAGGTGCGAATGGCTGACATTGTTGCCGCTCATCTCGCCTTTGCCACAATACTCACATACAGTTGCCATGTATTACACCTCCTACTAAAAGAGTCTCTGTGTCTGAACACAATAATGGTATTGTAGCACAAAAGGGAGTGCTGTGCAAGTATTTTTCCTTGACAGACGGACTGATTCCGCAAAGAAAACTGGCTCGCGGGTCAGCAGGCTGAAAATAATTTCAAATCCTGAAAACCAGTAGATGTTATCGGTTATTATAATAAGATACAAGATAGAACGATATGAAACTTGTGAGGAGGACCTGAAATGAAAAATAAAATGATGACAGGTATCGTGGCCGGACTTTGCGTATGCGCTGTAGGGTTCATGTCGGCACCAGTATCGGCAGCCTTCGAGGATCCGATCATGAATGGCGACTTCGAGAACGGCAAGACCGTTGGCTGGGATATCACGGGCGACCGCTGTGTGGATATAGCGACGAAGAAGGGGGATGTCCAGGGTACTGGCGCTATGCACTACTGGAAGGATAAGGATTTCCATTTCGTAGCGAGCCAGGTGGTCGAGGACGTGCCGGACGGCGTCTATAATATCACCGTCATGACCCAGGGCGGTGGTGGCGAGAAGGGCATCACGTTCTTCATCGATGTCAATGGCCAGAAGAAGACTACGCCGATCAAGAACACGGGCTGGAACAAGTGGCAGACCTGGACGCTGGAGAATGTCGAGGTCAAGGGCGGCAAGTGCACGATTGGTGTCGATGTCGATGGCAACGCCGGCAACTGGGGCTCGTTTGATAACTTCAAGATGGAGCCGGCTAAATAAGCGTTGAAACAGCTGTGAAATGTATATACCTAAGGCATAGTACTGCGGCGGGCATGTCTCTGGGCAGCAGTGCGTTTCTGATAATTTCATCTTATTAGAAGCGCGTCGTTGCCTTGCGGGATCATACCTGCTGCTGCCTTCGGTATTTTTACAAATTTTTTTTGAAAATTACGGTAAACGTTTACCACAAACGCGGATTTTGTAGTATAATGTATTTCCGAAGGGCATGATTGGCGGTCAGCCAGTGCCTCTGGGACAAGATATGGAGGAAAAGAAGATGGAACAAGAAGTACTGGCAGAGATGCAGCAGGTGTTCTCCGATAAGTTCGGGCCGGCGAAGACGCGGGCGTATTTTTCGCCGGGGCGCGTGAATCTCATTGGCGAGCATACCGACTATAATGGCGGTCATGTCTTCCCCTGTGCGATATCGCTTGGCACCTATGCGCTGGTGACGGACCGCTCGGACATGGAGACGCAGGTATTCTCGCTGAACATGTCGGATAAGGGAATCAAAGAATTCACGATGGATGCTACGCAGCTCCGCAAGACGGAGGACCTGGACTGGGCAGCCTATCTGGCTGGTGTCGTGGCCGTCATGGCTGAGGCTGGCTACAAGGCTCAGCATGGCTTCGATATCGTCATCTATGGTACATTGCCGAATGGTGCCGGTCTCTCGTCCTCGGCTTCGCTCGAGGTTCTGATGGCCGTCATCATGAATGAAGCGTTCGGTTTCAATCTCGATATGGTGGACCTCGTGAAACTGTCCCAGCGGGCAGAGAATCAGTTCGTCGGCGTGAACTGCGGCATCATGGATCAGTTCGCGGTCGGCATGGGACGGAAGGACTGCGCGATCCTGCTCGACTGCAATACGCTCGCCTATCGCTACAGCCATATAGCGCTCGACGGCGCGAGCATCGTCATCACGAATACGAACAAGAAGCACAGCCTGGCCTCGTCCGCGTACAATGTGCGCCGTGCCCAGTGCGAGCATGCGCTGAACGAGCTGCGGGAGGTGCGTCCGGAGCTGAAGTCGCTCGGCGAGCTCACGAAGGATGAGTTCGACCTCATAGCGGGACATATCACGGACCATGTCGAACGTCAGCGTGCTCGTCATGCCGTCTATGAGAACCAGCGCACGCTGGCGGCAGTAGCGGCTCTCGAGCAGAATGATGTCGCAGAGTTCGGACGCCTCATGAATGAGTCACATGTCTCGCTGCGCGATGACTACGATGTGACCGGTGTCGAGCTCGATACGCTCGCCGAGCTGGCCTGGTCGTTGGATGGTGTCATCGGTTCGCGCATGACCGGTGCTGGCTTTGGTGGCAGTACCGTGAGCATCGTGCGCAATGAGGCCATCCCTGAGTTCCAGCAGTGCATCGGCAAGGCCTACACGGACAAGATCGGCTATGCGCCGAGCTTCTATGTAGCGAATATCGCTGATGGTACGCATCGGCTGAAGCTGTAAGGGATACGAAAAAAGTTTTTTAGAAAACTAATAGAAAACCAAGGCACATATGTTACGATATGCCATAAGGGAATATCTCTTGGGAAGTTGAAAGGAGAAAAATAATGTCAATATTGGTTTGCGGTGGAGCTGGCTATATCGGCTCCCATGCAGTGCATCAGCTGGTCGAGAAGGGTGAGGATGTCGTCATCGTCGATAACCTGCAGACTGGACATCGGGCAGCCCTCAATCCGGCGGCGAAGTTTTATGAGGGAGATATCCGCGATGCCGCTGTGCTGGATAAGATATTCACGGAGAACGATATCGAGGCAGTCATCCATTTTGCCGCAAATTCGCTCGTCGGCGAGAGCATGGAGAAGCCGCTGAAGTATTTCAATAACAATGTCTATGGCATGCAGGTGCTGCTCGAGGCTATGGTGCGCCACCATGTCGACAAGATCGTGTTCTCCTCGACGGCAGCTGTCTACGGCGAGCCGAAGCGTGTGCCGATCATGGAAGATGATCCGACGGAGCCGACGAATACGTACGGCGAGACGAAGCGCACGATGGAGAAAATGATGAAGTGGGTCAGCCGTGCGGACGGCATCCGCTATGTGTCGCTGCGCTATTTCAATGCGGCCGGTGCGCTTGACGATGGATCGATCGGTGAGGACCATCATCCTGAGACACACCTGATACCGCTCATCCTGCAGGTCCCACTGGGCAAGCGTGACCATATCACGGTATTCGGTGATGACTATGCGACGCCGGATGGCACCTGCCTGCGTGACTACATCCACGTCATCGATCTGGCGGATGCTCATGTGCTCGCCCTCGAATATCTGCGCAAGGGCGGCGAGAGCAATATATTCAACCTCGGCAACGGCAAGGGCTTCTCGGTCAAAGAGATGATAGAGGCTGCCCGCAAAGTGACCGGCCGCGAGATAAAGGTCGAGATGGGAGCCCGCCGCGCTGGCGATCCGGCTCAGCTCATAGCCTCGAGCGACAAGGCTCGCCGCGTGCTGGGCTGGAATCCGCAGTACACCGACGTTGAGCGCGTCATAGGCACGGCCTGGACCTGGCATCAGAAACATCCGGACGGCTACGGCGACCGGTAAGCGGGTAAATATTTTAAACAAAGAGCCATGTCCTAGCTACACCTCGTCCATTGCGTCAGCTAAGTGGCCATGTAAATCAAGCATCCCCCTTTGGGGGAGGAGGACCGCGCTAGCGGTGGTGGGGGTGGCGAGCTAGTAACTTTACTCGAGTACTATCGCATAAAC
>CACXCN010000060.1 GCA_902766095.1 uncultured Selenomonas sp.
GTAGGTGCCCGAGTGGTTAAAGGGAGCAGACTGTAAATCTGCCGCCTCACGGCTACGATGGTTCGAATCCATCCCTGCCCACCACTAGCAGACAAAGCATCGCTGTAGAGCGATGCTTTTTTGTATTGTTCAGCAGCGGTGCCCTGATTCGATCTATCGGGAGTCCATGGACGGCGTGTACCGTTGATCAATGGGAGGAATAGCAAATAAGCGCGGGCTAGGGCTCCTTACAAGTTCTTCGGGACGAAAGCCCACGTTTTCAAACGTGGGATGAAGTCCCATTTCAAACAATGTAGATAAAGCTTGATAAAACATCTACAATATGCTATATTGTAGACATGGAAAATAAATATTTCCGGACACGTACAACAGTGTCCCTTATAAACTATCATTTTGTATTTTGTCCAAAGTACAGGCGCAAGATATTTCTGATTCCGCATGTCGAGGAAAGATTCAAAGAGCTGACACGGCAGATATGCAAGGAACTTGAAATCGAAATCCTTGCTATGGAATGTCATATCGACCATGTACATCTGTTCTTAAAGTGCTGGCCGAAACAATCCCCTGCCGAAATCATGAAGAAGGTGAAAGGAGCTTCTTCTCATGTTCTGCGAGACGAGTCTCCTCAGCTGGCTGGAATGTCCAGCCTTTGGACAAGAAGTTATTTTGTTTCTACCGCTGGCAACGTCAGCAGTGAGACCATCAAGTGGTATGTAGACACCCAGAAAACAAGGGGGTGAATAGTAATGATCAAGACATTCAAGTTTAAACTGTTCCATGCCAAACGGAACAAAAAGCTGCACCGGCAAATCAATGCTGCCGGTATGTCCTACAATCATTGCATAGCCCTGCATAAGCGATATTGGAAATTGTACCATAAGTCTTTGAATATCTATGCGCTTCAGAAGCATCTCACAAAGCTGAAGAAGCTGCCGCGTTTTGCGTACCTGAGAGAAATCGGCTCACAGGCATTGCAAGATGTCGCCGAACGTATCGACAAGGGCTATAAGCTCTTCTGGAAGAATCTGGAACGCAAGAAAAAGACTGCGCCGCCAGGCTTCCGTAAGATACGAAAGTACAAATCTTATACACTCAAACAGGCTGGATGGAATCTCGACCAAGAGCATGGCATTATCTTTATTGCAAAACAGAAATACCGTTATTCAAAAAGCCGTGACATCGAGGGCAGAATTAAGACCTTGACTGTCAAGCGAGATTGCCTTGGCGATATTTATATCTATTTTGTCTGCGAACTGCCAGATAACGAAGTCAAAGCACGAACAGGTAAAAGCGTCGGTTTTGACTTCGGTTTCAAAGGCAAGATGCTCGTAGCTGAAAATCCGAAAGAAGATATTAAAGAGCCATCATTCTTCCGCAAGGCAATGAACGATATAGCTTGCGCCAATCGAAAGCTGTCCAGTAAGCGCATGCGCTCAAACAATCGGCATAGAGCTCGTTTGGAGTTGGCTCGCCTACATCGCAAAGCTGCCAATCAGCGCAATGCTTATCATTGGCAGTTAGCAAGGGAGCTGTGTTCCCGTTATGCAGTCATCTGTCTCGAAGACTTGAATATGAAATTTATGCAGAAAGGTCACGGTAAGAAAGTCATGGACTATGGTTTTGCTGAATTTCAAAACATCCTTGCTTATGTAGGCCAGCAAGTCGGTACTAGAATCGTTAAGATAGACAGATTCTTTCCGTCCAGTCAAATTTGTTCAGATTGCGGTTATCAGAATTCTGAGATGAAAGACCTCCGTATTCGTGAATGGAATTGTCCAGCATGTGGTACGCACCACGATAGAGATAGGAATGCTGCACATAATATCCACCAAGAAGGCTTAAGGATTCTTCTTGGGTCAGCCTGAAATAAACAATCAAACTGGGCAGGGCATTGTCCAGCTGTAGGAGTTCTCGCAAGACTATCATGAGATAGCAGAGAACGTTAGTCACTCAGGAATCCCACGGCTTTAGCCGTGGGAGGATGTCAAGAACCTCCAGCCCGCGCTTTGCGATAATGATAGCCGGTTCAGGCTTTGTCCATCGGGCAGCTCACGGATTTCTCGCCGCGCACGGCGGTGTGCTCGCCCTCGAACAGAGCCTGGCTCATGCGGCGCATGAGCTCGTCCTGCTCACGCGATTCCGAGAATACGACCTGCTGGTCAGCCGGCATCGTATCGCCTTCGAGCTCGGTGATGGCGAGCTGCAGGCGGTGATCCTTGTCGGAGCGGAAGGAATATTTGCGGCGCGTGGAGAGCCATTCGGTGATCATGGCGACATTCTGGCCGCTGGCGTTCTTGTTGTAATCGCGGTAGGCAGCGGCTGCGATGGCAGCGGCGCGCCCGAGGTCAGCGGTGGCGCCGAGCAGCGAGTAGGTGGCGTCGTCTTTTTCGGTTATGAGCTGGCTTATGATATAGAGCATGATAGTTCCTTCTTTCGCTGATGTTATACCGTACTGCTATTATTTTAGCAGGTTGGCGATACCTGTCAAATGAGGGGGCCTCTTGTACTGCATACAAAAAAGCACCAGCCAACGACTGATGCTTTGCTTGCAAATGGTGACCCAGGGGGGACTCGAACCCTCGACCCTTTGATTCGTAGTCAAATACTCTAATCCAACTGAGCTACTGGGCCATATGCTGTTTTTGACTGCCTGTGCAATCAACGAATAATATGATAGCACGAGTGTGCCACTCTGTCAACACTTTTTTTCGGTAATGAAAATAAAAGTGAATTTCGTTCATTTTTGTCTTTTCCTGGCTATGAAATTCAGATATAATAGACGTATATCGATCTGGGGGTGGTGGAAATAGAGCAGGACGATGCGCTGCCATTGGGCCGGCGGGCGCGCAAGAAGATAAAGACGCGACAGGCCATCATCGATGCGGCCGTGCGCTTGTTCCGTGAGCAGGGATACCGCGAGACGTCCATAGCTGATATCATGCGGGTGGCGGATCTCGGGGTGGGGACATTCTACAATTATTTTGCTACGAAGGAAGATATGCTGCTCTACATGCTGGGCAATCTCGTCCATAAAGTCAATGAGACGCTGGCGCGTGAGCGCCAGCAGGGAGCGACCTCGCTGCGCCTGCTGGCTGCCGGGACTGGCGTCATGGCGGATTTCCTGGAGCAGAATCGCTATGTCCTGCCGATATTCCTGGCGGCCGCGGAGCATGGCAGTCGCATGGCGGAGCGAGGCGGCCAGCAGGAGCCGCTGCCTCCGGGGCCGCAGGCTCCACATGGGGCCGGCGGGGCCATGGAGACATCGGATCATTCGCCGGGGTTCGGCCGCCTGTTCGGTGAAATCATCGCCGAGGGACAGCGTGCGGGGGAGATCCGCTCCGATGTGCCGCCGGCCGTGATATCCGAGATGTTTCATTCGACATTCCAGGCGGCGGCGTTCAGCCAGCTGCCGCTGTCGTTCGCTGATAATGTATCGCTGAAAACCCGCCTGCTGCTCGACGGCATCAGGCCGCAGCAGGATGACTGAGCGGCACCTTTATCCGCTGGCTTGGGCAAAGATATTATTTTAGGAGATTTATTGATGATAAGTGTAACGAAGTTGCTGTTCGCGCGCGATTATTACGGAGATAAGCTGCGCTATACGAAGAATGCCCACAATATGCGCAATGGTGCCGCAGAAGGTGTGGGACCGGTCGTAGTCTGGAACTCGACGAAGACGTGCAATCTGCACTGCATGCATTGCTATATGCAGTCGGACGGGCGGAAATACAAGGATGAGCTGACGACGGCCGAGGCGAAGCAGTTTATCGATGACCTGGCCGAGTTCCATGTGCCGGTGCTGCTGTTTTCGGGCGGCGAGCCGTTGATCCGGCCTGATTTTTTCGAGCTGGCTGAACATGCGGCCCAGCGCGGCGTGCGGCCGACGCTCTCGACGAACGGTACGCTCATCACGCGCGAGGTGGCGCATCGCATCCATGATATCGGCGTGGGCTATGTGGGCATATCGCTCGATGGTCTCGAGGATGTGAATGACAAGTTCCGCGGCGTCGCTGGTGCTTACCAGAAAGCGATGGAGGGAATCGAGAACTGTGTGGCCGTGGGGCAGCGGGTCGGTCTGCGCTTCACGATCAACCATCACAATATCCAGGAGCTCGACAACATTTTCGACTTCATCGAGGAGCATGAGATCAATCGCGTCTGCTTCTATCATCTGGTCTACTCGGGCCGCGGGTCGGCCATGATGGATCAGGATGTCACGCCGGCCGAGTCCCGTCGGGCCATGGATACGATCATCCGCCGCACGCGTGATTTCGAGGAGCGCGGGCTCGAGAAGGAGATCCTGACCGTCGACAATCACTGCGACGGTGTATATATGTATCTGAAGGCGCTGGCGGCCGGCGATACCGCTGTGGCTGAGCAGATAAAGAAATACATCTCGATGAACGGCGGCAACCGCTCGGGCATCGCGTTCGGCGAGGTCGACCCGCAGGGCTATGTGCATCCCGATCAGTTCACGCAGCATCACACGTTCGGCAATGTGCGCGAGCGGAAATTCGGCGATATATGGTCGGATACATCGGATCCCATCATGGCTGGCCTGAAGAACCGCAAGCCGCTGCTGAAGGGGCGCTGTGCGAGCTGCCGGTTCCTCAATGAGTGCAACGGCAATTTCCGCACGCGGGCTGAGGCGCGCACCGGCGACTTCTGGGAGAGCGATCCGTCGTGCTATCTGACGGATGAGGAGATCGGTCTCACGGGAGGTGCGAAATGAGTGCGGCGGAAGGAATGAAGCATATGCCGTCCGGCGTAGCGACTGCGGCGGCCGGGCCGGACAGCCATCCGCACGGTCATGGCGGCGGTCATCCGGGCGGCCATCCCGCCGGCCACGGCGGCCAGATCGGTATCGTCTCCTGGAATACGACGAATGCCTGCAACATGTACTGCGCGCATTGCTATCGCGATGCGGGCTGCCAGGCCAGCGATGAGCTGTCGACGGCTGAGGCGAAGGACATGCTCGACGGCATCGCCCGGGCGGGCTTCCGCATCATGATTTTCTCGGGCGGCGAGCCGCTCATGCGGCCGGATATCCTCGAGCTCGTGCGCTATGCGGCGCATCTCGGCCTCATACCGGTGTTCGGCACGAACGGCACGCTCATAACGCCGGACATGGCCGTGGCGCTGAAAGAGGCTGGTGCCAAGGGCATGGGCATATCGCTCGATTCGCTCGATGCAGCGAAGCACAACAAGTTCCGCGCTTTCGAGGGGGCCTGGGAAGGGGCCGTGCAGGGCATGAAGAACTGCTGGGCGGCCGGGCTGCCGTTCCAGATCCATACGACTGTCATGGACTGGAACCAGGCCGAGCTCGAGGCTATCACGGATTTCGCGGTCGAGATAGGGGCTCGGGCCCATCATTTCTTCTTCCTCGTGCCGACGGGCCGCGCCCGCACCATCGAGGAGGAGAGCCTGCGGGCGGAGCAGTACGAGGATGTCCTCACGCGCATCATGCGCAAGCAGGAGACCGTGCCGATCGAGCTCAAGCCGACCTGTGCCCCGCAGTTCCTGCGCATAGCGGCCCAGCTCGGCATAAAGACGCGCTTCAGCCGCGGCTGTCTGGCCGGGCTCTCGTACTGCATCATCAGTCCGCGCGGCAAGGTGCAGCCCTGTGCCTATCTGAAAATGGAGCTCGGCGATGTGCGCGAGAAGCCATTTGATGAGATATGGCGCGACAACGAAGTCCTGCAGCGGCTGCGCACGCTCGAGTACAGCGGCGGCTGCGGCACGTGCAATTACCGTCGCCTCTGCGGCGGCTGCCGCGCACGCGCGGCCATATATCATGGCGGCGACTACATGGCGGAGGAGCCCTGGTGCCTCTATCATGGCCGTCGGGGCTGATTGACTGTTCAGGTGAAATTTTATGATAAAACTTATACTTTCCGATATGGATGGCACGCTGCTCGATGACCAGAGCCGGCTGCCGGCAGGGTTCGATGATATGATGGCGGAGCTGAAGCAGCGCGGTGTGCATTTCGCGCCCTGCTCAGGCCGGCAGTATTTCTCGCTGCTCGACAGCTTCGCGAAATACAAGGATGAGTTCATGTTCCTGGCGGAGAACGGTACGCTCGTGCGCTATCAGGGGCGGGAGCTGTTCTCGAGCCCGATGAATGCAGCGCTGGGCCGGCAGGTCCTGCGGGCTGCTGAGCAGCTGCCCGGCATCTCGGAGGTATTCTGCGGCAAGAACAATGCGTATGTTCTCGAGCGGCAGATGTCGCCCGTGCTGCAGCAGGAGCTGAACAAATACTATACGCATGCGATGACAGTACCGGATTTCAAGCATATCGATGATGAGATGATCAAGGCATCGTTCTATGATGCCAACGGCACGGCGGAGCAGACGATCATGCCGGTGCTCGAGCGATTCCGCGGACCGCTGCAGGTCATCCTGTCCAGCGCGTACTGGGTCGATGTGATGAATTTCGATATCAATAAAGGCATCGCCGTGCAGCAGGTGCAGCGCCGTCTCGGCATCACGCCGATGGAGTGCGCGGCCTTCGGCGATTATATGAACGATGCCGAGATGATGAGCTCGGTCTACTATAGTTTCGCCATGGCCAATGCGCATCCGAAGATCAAGGAGCTCGCGCGCTACAGCACCACGAGCAACAATGAGGGCGGCGTGCTGGCCGGTATCCGCCGGCTCATAGATGCCGGACTTTGCTGATTTGCAGAAGAAAGGAAGCATGATTCATGCGGCTCGATTATCACATGCATTTCGAGAAGGGTTCTTATGACAAGCAGTGGGTGGAGGGATTCTTCCGCGCTGCGGCGGAGCGTCATCTCGATGAGATCGGCATATCGGAGCACTCGCATACGTTCCCTGAGTTCGAACAGCTCTATTACGACGATCTCGTGCTCGATGACTCCTTTATCGGCAGCTTCCAGCAGAAATGGCTGAAGTCGAACAAGTTCAAGTACACGTTGGATGAATATTTCGCGTTCATGCGTGGGCTGCAGAAAGACCATGCCGTGAAGATCGGCATCGAGGTCTGCAATTTCCAGAACCAGGAGCGTGTGGCCTCCATATTGAAGCAGTATCCGTTCGACTACATCATCGGCTCTGTCCACTTCATCAAGGGCTGGGCCTATGACTCGTCAGAGATCAAGGCGGAGTGGCAGCGTCACGATCTGCATGATATCTACGAGTGGTACACGGAGGAGATAGAGAAGCTGGCCGCCTCTGGTCTCTACGATGTGCTCGGCCACCCCTACAACATCCGGCTGTTCAAGTTCCTGCCGGATTTCGATGTGCGCCCGTATCTCGAGCGCGCCGTCAAGGCGCTCAAGCAGGCAGATATGATCGTCGATGTGAATACGGGGACGTATTACCGCTATCCGATCAAGGAGATATCGCCGTATCCGGAGTTCATGAAGCTGGCCGCGCAGTACGGGCTGCCCATCATCATCGACTCGGATGCCCATCAGCCACAGGATTGCGGAGCCTACCACGATGAGGCCGTCCGCTATGTGCGGGAGTTCGGCTATGACAAGACGGTGCAGTTCGAGGGGCGGAAACGCACGATCGTCCCGCTTACCTAATACTTTGGTGAGTGGGACCCCGCGGCAGGCATGGTTCCTTCATTCCGCTATTGTGGTTTGGCTAAAAGCAAATTTTTCCCAATGAATAGGTCCCTTGAAAGTACTTAAACGCGCTACGCTTGGACGAAAGTACTTTCCGCGGGAATGCTTGATAGGGAAAAATTTCCTTTCTTGACGCCAACCCACGACGCTCCATTCCGGAATCATGCCTGCCGCTACCTTAGAAATGTAGCAAATGGTGGAAATGCGTTGGCATTTTCAACATTTTGTCTTTAGTTGCGGGACGCAATATAAATATTACCGGTTATAATAAATGGAATTTATCGTCTCATAAAAAATGTTCAAAAATAGTATTGACTAAAGTCCCTGCTGAGTTATATAATGTGTTCAAGGTTAAGGGGTTAACCTGAACAGAGAGACAACCCACATGAGTTAGGTCGTGAGGATGAACTTAGTCGTTAAGTTTTTCCCAGCAGAATTCGATATAACAAGTGAAAGGGTTGTAAAGAGAAATCCTATAGGATCTTTCCTGGGGGAACGGTGGTAAAAGCTGTGGAAGGTTTTATCATTGGCGGTTCCGATGAATTCAGGCAAGATGGAACCGCAATTCTAAAAAGGAGAGATTAATCATGAAGATGCAAGTTTATTCGCAGTGGATGGAAGATGTCTATGTGCCGGTTCGCGTGAGACAGTTCACCAAGGCTGCCAAGCTCATGGGAAAACACAATTTCAGCGAATATGCCGATCTCGGTATGCACACGGAGCATCAGGCTGTAGCCGCATGGCTCGATGAGCATGAGATGGAGGCTGTGGCAGGCATCGCCTGAAACTAGATATGATTATTTGGCATTGTCTTTGCGGGCAATGCCTTTTTTTGTACCTGGGGCAAATAAATCACCAGAAAATGATATTGTTTCCTAGTTATGTGTTATAATTTATCTATATGTGATAAGAAGCAGATGGATTAGGAGTGAGCCATATGAGTCTGAATGATACACCGCGGGCTACGCGCCTGCATATCGGCCTGTTCGGGCGCCGCAACAGCGGGAAATCGTCTTTAGTTAACGCGTTAACCGGTCAACATGCGGCTATGGTATCCGATGTGCCGGGGACGACGACCGATCCGGTCTACAAGGCGATGGAGCTGCCGGGCATCGGTCCCGTCGTGTTCATCGATACGGCCGGCTTCGATGATGTCGGCGAGCTGGGCAGCAAGCGCGTATCGCGTACGCAGGATGCGGCTGACGAGACGGATATCGCCCTGCTGCTCTTCCATGATGAGGATATCACGGAGGAGTGCGAGTGGGGACGGAGATTCCAGGCGCAGCATACGCCGGTCATAGCGATCGTGAGCCAGGCCGATGCGGGCGGCACGCAGGAGCTGGCTGATCGCGTCGCAGAGGCGCTGGAGCTCCGGCCGCTGTGCGTCAGCGCGGCGACCGGTGAGGGCATCGAGGCTCTGCGGGCCGAGATCATACGCCAGCTGCCGGAGGACTATGATGGTGGCAGCATCACGGGCTCGCTCTGCCAGGCCGGCGATACCGTGCTGCTCGTCATGCCGCAGGATATCGAGGCGCCGAAGGGGCGGCTCATCCTGCCGCAGGTGCAGACGTTGCGCGAACTGCTGGACAAGAAATGCCTCGTCATGTCCTGCACGGCCGACTGCATGCAGGAGACTCTGGCGGCGCTCAAGGAGCCTCCGGCACTGATCATCACGGACTCGCAGGCGTTCCGGATCGTGCATGCCCTGACACCGGCAGCCAGCCGGCTTACGTCGTTTTCTGTTTTGTTCGCGGGCTATAAGGGCGACATCAGATATTTTGCGGATTCAGCAAAGAAACTCGACAAGCTGCCACCGGATGCCCATATCCTGATTGCCGAGGCCTGCACGCATAAGCCGATCGGCGAGGATATCGGCCGCGTGAAGATACCGCGCCTGCTGCGGAAGCACTTGGGCGATGGCATCCGCATCGATGTCGTCGCCGGTCGCGATTTCCCATCGGACCTGACGGGGATTGACTTCGTCATCCATTGCGGTGCCTGCATGTTCAACCGGAAATACGTGCTGAGCCGTGTGGCTGCCTGCCGGGCGGCCGGAGTGCCGATGTCGAATTACGGCGTGACCATCGCTTATCTGCTGGGGATCCTGCCGGATGTGGAGCTGCCGGAATAAAACGGATCAGGGTGTGAGAAATGAAGAATCTGACTTGGAAACGTCATATAGCAGGAGTGCTGGCTCTGACCGCCAGCCTCTGGGGCATGGCCGGGGGCGGCTGTCTGCCGGTGTCTGCGGCTGGGGAGGCGGTGGCGGCGGCAGAGTCGTCGGCTGCTGTCGCTCGTGAATCGGTACCCGCGCACCAGCGGTCAGACATCGAGCAGGCCGCGGCGGCCATCACGAGCCGCATCGCCCTGCCGCAGATACCGCAGGACCGGTTATTCAATGTTGTTGATTATGGTGCCGTGTCAGCTGACCGGCAGGATGACCGGCCGGCTTTCCGGCAGGCGATTGCTGCGGCCAGTCAGGCAGGAGGCGGTGTCGTCGTCGTGCCGGCCGGACATTACTATATCGCCGGTCCGCTGCAGCTGGCCAGCCATATCGAGCTGCGCCTCGAGAAAGGGGCCTGCATCGAGTTCAGCAACCGGCCGCGTGACTATGAGCATGACATCGTGCTGACACGCTTCGAGAGCACGGAGGTCTACAATTATTCGCCGCTCATCTATGCGTATGGCTGTGAGGATATAGCGATAACGAGTACAGGCGGCGAGCGTGCGGGCATCATCGATGGCAATGGCGGTGCCTGGTGGCCGTGGGTCGGCGCCGGAGCCTGGAAGGGCTGCTCTCCGAATCAGCAGGCAGCCAGCGAGGAACTGAAGGACATGGGCAACAGCGATGTCCCCGTGAAGGACCGCGTCTTCGGCCGTGGGAAATACCTGCGTCCGGTACTGCTGCAGCCCTATGCCTGCAAGCGCGTGCTTATCAAAGGTGTCCGCATCAAGGATTCGCCGATGTGGAACATCGCGCCGGTATTGTCGGAAGATGTGACGGTAGATAACGTGGATATCACGGCCGATGGCCCGAATACCGACGGCGTCGATCCCGATGCCTGCAGCAACGTCTGGATCAAGAACAGCCGGTTCGAGACCGGCGACGACTGCATAGCGATCAAGTCGGGCCGTGATGATGACGGGCGCCGCGTGGGCGTGGCCTCGTCGAACATCGTCATCGAGAACAATGTCTTCCGCGATGGTCATGGCGGCGTGACCTGCGGCAGCGAGATGGCGGGCGGCATCGACCATGTATACAGCCTGAACAACGTCATGGACAGCCCAAACCTGCGCTGGGCGTACCGGCTCAAGACGAACTCGCTGCGCGGTGGCGGCGTGACGGATTTCTATGCCTATGGCGACCGGATCGAGCGCGTGGAGCGGGCCGTGCTGACGGTCGATATGGGCTATGCCGGCGGCGATATCGGCAGCTATACGCCGGATATACACGGCATCCACATGGAGAACCTGCAGGTGAAGCTGCATCATGCCCCGCTCGCGACCGTGGAGACGTATGAGCGCAATCCGGTCTATGATTTCACCTGGCGCAACTGCCAGCTCCAAGGCGCAGGGAGTCATTTGTTCCGCCTCGAGAACACGCCGCCGGAGAATATCACGGTGAGCAGGATGAATATCGATGGCCAGCTGCACGATGGCCATGGCAATATGTGAAAATCAGGCAGGGATGTTGCCGGCCGGCAAGAAATGGGGTAAAATTAAGAAAACGCATATTATTATAGATAGGGGGATATGTTATGCCTATTGCGAGGTTGCTGCTTACATGCCTGGCGGCGCTGTTGCTGCTGGTGCCGGCGGGACAGGTTTCAGCTGAGGATGGCTGGTACTGGCTGAGCTCCGATGACAAATATTCCAAATATGTGGATCTCTCCTCTATAGTGACGGAGGAAAGCGTGCAGACGCCGAAAGGCAAGGTGCCAATCATCATCGACGCTTGGACGAAGACGAGCTACAGCTATGAGGGCGCGAAGGAGACAATCGCAGCCTATGGGCTGACGGCCAAGATACCGAATCCGGCGAATTTCGCCTACAGCCTGGCTCAGGTGCGGGTGCGGCCACAGACGCGTACGATCCAGTATCTGCGCGAGGAGTTCTATGACCAGAAGAATACGTTGCTCTGGAGCAAGGGCGTCGGCCGGGAAAAAGAAATCAACTCGCAGCAGTTCGATGAAGAATTCTACGATGCCGTCGTCGACCATGTGTTCCGCATGGGCGAGATGAAGCGCCGCACGGCCAAGGACCGCTGGCTGACGCTGTGGGAAGACCGCACGGCCGAGGGACAGAGCACCTATGTGACGGCGGATACGACGACGATGCGCATGAAGGGCAATAACCTGATATTGTGGGAATGGCAGGAGACGAAAGACGAGTATGGCAATGTGCTGGAGATCAAGTTCATGAAGAAGGCAGTCAATCTGCCGAACAGCACGGAGCGCGTCATAAACCTGCAGTATTGGACCAGCGCTACGGGTTGGCAGCGCCAGGACGAACCGGGGAATGACTACCGGGTACCGCAGACTGGCGCGGCCTACAATGGAATCAACGTTCTGCGGCAGTATGTGCGCAAATACCCGGCCTGGGTGAACCGTTATAATCTGGAAGGCAAATGAGAACATGAGCGAGGACAGCAGAGAAACAGAGGAAGACTGGCCTGCTGGAGTTGCGGATGGAGGCAGCCGGGCCGGAGTTGCGGCCGCCATGCAGCGTCTCTGGATGCGGGCTGAGGCAGCCTGGCAGGGCGGCTGGCGCACGCGCTGGCCGCTGATGCTGGCGATGGTCGTGCTGTGGGGCGGGCTGATCTATGCGCTGCTGCCGGCTGAGGAGCCCGCAGCAGCGCCTGGCAGCAATGTGGCTCAGGATCAGGCCCGGGCCCGGCCGTCTGCGGCCGGCCATGGCGGAGCAGTGCATGGGGCGGAGCTGGCAGCCGCGAAGAAAGAACTGCACGACCCGTTCCAGCTGCAGCACAGTACTCAGCCGGATAGGGAAAAGGCAGCGATGACAGCGGCCGCACCACCGCCATCTGAGGCGCCAGCGGCATCGCCCGCTGCTCCGGCAGCGGTGGCCGCTCCGGCGGTGATGGCCAGCCCGGCACCGGCACCCGTGGTGCCGCAGCTGACTGGTATCGTGCAGGGGGATCAGGGAGCCATAGCCCTGCTGCGTGTGGGAGCGCAGAGCGGGGCACTGGCAGCAGGTGAGAGCCTGGCCGGCTGGCAGGTCGTCGATATTGCCAGTGATAGTGCTGTCGTCAGCGATGGCAGCGAGACGGTGCGGCTGCCTATGGCGCAGCCCTGAGCTGAACCTATGGATTAGTTGTTGGGACAGGTAATGTGCTGATGAATTGGGAAAAACTGAATAAAGTGCATCGGGCCGGCTGGGGATGGCCGGTCCTAAGGGAATGGGCGAAGAAATCGGCCGTAGCAGCCGTATGCGGCGGAGTGCTGCTGTCAGGGGCCGGCAGCGCGGCGGCGGGCCCCGTGAAGCTGAACGTCGTGGGGGCCGACGTGCGCTCCGTACTGCTCTCTACGGCCCGTCAGGGCAATCTGTCGCTCGTGCTCGATGATGCCGTCACGGGCAGTGTCAGCGTGAATCTCTGGGCGGAGCCGGCGGAGGCGCTGGAGCTCATAGCAGCGGCGAAAGGGCTGACGGTCGAGCAGGTCGGCAATGCCTATATCATAACGGGCCCTGGGCATGCAGGGGCGCTGCGGCATGTGCATGTGTACCAGCTGCACTATGCCGATCCGGACAATGTAGCACCGGCTGTCGAGCTGGCCCTGGCAGAGTCCGGCATGCCAGCCGGAAGCGGCAAGCCGGTCAGGCAGGCTGATAAGACAGCGAAACCGGCAGTCAGAGCGGCGAGTGTCGGCAAAACGGCTGTCGCCACGCCGGAAAAGGCTGCAGCTGCGAACGCGGCAACTGGCCGCGTAGCAGTAGACAGGGCGACGTCGTCGCTGATCTTTTATGGTACGAATGCCGAGGCCCGGGCGGTCGAGTCCGTGCTGGCTGCGCTCGACGTGCCGACGCAGCAGATCGCGCTCGAGGCCCGCGTCGTCGCCCTTTCCAAAGATGCCTCGAAGGAACTCGGGGTCGAATGGGACTGGTCGAAGCTGCCGCAATACCCGGAGCTGAACAAGACCTACCGTCATCGCGGTACGAGCAATGAGACGGCGGAGTACGATGTGAAGCGCCAATGGCATGGAGGCGAGCAGGTGCCCGGCATCATCCAGTTCGGACATGGTCCCGAGGGCGTACCGTTCGAATTCTACTATGAGGCCAAGATCAATGCCATGGTCACTGATGGCAAGGCCCGCATCCTGGCCCGTCCGAACATCACGACGGTGCAGGGGCGCGAAGCCAGCATCGTCATAGGCAACGAGGTCCCGGTGCCGAAGCAGTCCGTCACGGATTCCACGACGACGACCTCGCTGGAATATCGCATGGCGGGCATCATATTGCGCTGCACGCCGCGCGTAGAGGCAGACGGTCATATAACGGCTGCCGTCCACACAGAGGTCAGCTCGCCGCTCTACGTAGACGATATCAAGGCGTATCGCTTTCAGACGCGCAGCGCGGATACGACGGTGCGCCTGCAGGATGGCGAGACCATGGTCATCGGCGGCCTCATCGGCAGTGATGAGACGCGTCGTCTGGCGAAGATACCGTTCCTCGGCGACCTGCCGGTACTCGGCAGCTTCTTCCGCAGTCAGAGCCGCAGCCATACGGATTCTGAGGTCATGATATTCCTGCGGGCCCGCACGGTTGATGATGCGGTGGCGCGCAGCGATGTCCGTCAGGCCGAGGCCCGGCTGGCTGCCGGACAATCAGAAAAGAGAAAGAAAAAATAGAAGATCAATGATGTATTTTGGAGGGGTTGTATGATAAAGGTCTTGCTGGCTGATGATCACGCATTGCTGCGACAGGGGCTGAAGCGCGTACTGAACTTCGAGGACGATATAGAGATCGTCGGCGAGGCCGCTGATGGACGGGAGGCTATGGCGCAGACGCTCGTACTGCAGCCCGATGTATTGCTGCTCGATATGAATATGCCGATCATGAATGGCCTCGAGGTAGCACGTCAGCTGCGCAAAGTGAAGTCGCCGACGCATATCATCGCTTTGACGATCCAGGATAACGAGACGTATGTTCTGGAGATGCTGAAAGCCGGAGCTCAGGGGTATCTGCTGAAGGACGTCGAGCCAGAGACTCTCATCGAGGCCATCCATGTAGTGGCAGCGGGGAATACCTATATATATCCCCAGCTGGCGGAGCGCTTGTTCGGCATGACGAATGTACATGGCAACCTGATGGCGAAAGCCGGCGAGATGCTCGACATGTCACCGGCAACCAGCCTGACGCGCCGTGAGATGGACGTGATGCGCTGCATCGCCAGGGGGATGTCGAATCATGATATAGGCATGGCTCTGGGACTCAGCGAGAAGACCGTCAAGAATCACCTGACGAATATATTCCATAAACTCGGAGTCAATGACCGCACGCAGGCACTGATCTATGCGCTGAAGAACGATATGGTTTCGATATGATATAGAGATAACGTAGCAAGAGGGACTGCTTTCCGGCGGAGAGCAGTCCCTCTTTGCGTGATCAGCCTCAGACAGGTACATTAAAAATAAAATACAGAAGTATGACGATAGAGCAGGAAAAAACAGGATGAGATAGAATTAGGTTTCATAGAAGCTGCTATCATAGGGGAGTAAGGGAAACAGTTATCGCTGAAACAGGGGATAGATGCCGGGGAGGTAAGTAAGATGCCAGAGAAAATGAACGCCCAAGGAAAGGTACGTACCGTCAAGACCGAGATATTGGTCTACGTCCTGCCAATCGTGGCAATCGGTCTCATCGTCATGGCCGGAATCATATTCAAGTATATGAGCTCGGCCTTTGAAGACCAGCTGACGAAGAGCGCTACGATGAATACGGCCGTGACGGCCCAGAATGTGTCGGACTGGCTCGACGCCCGCATGCTCGAGACGCAGAATGCAGCCAACAACGTCAGCGCCAGGAATCTGGCGACCAATCCGCAGGCGATGAACGATAACAACCGCTATCGCCTGGCACTCATGAACAAGATTTATCCGGGCGTATATGATTCCGTCAGCTGGGGACCGTTTGACGGCTCGGGTGTGCTCTACGGCGAGACATCGGCCGGCGCCAAGGAGATGCACAATGCGGAGAAAGTCTGGTACAAGGAAACCATGACGGGGGCCAGGGACTCGTTCATGTCGGCTCCGGTCATCTCGCAGGCGACGGGACGCATCATCGTCAACTCCATCGCACTGGCCAAGGATGCCGCGGGACAGAACGTGGGCATGGTGCTCGCGGCCATCTATGTCGATGCCGTGACCGATGAGGTCAATAAGCTCAAGTTCGGCGATTCGGGCTACAGCCTGCTCGTGTCCAAGGATGGCACCTATATCGTCAATCCGGACGAAGAATCGGTCATGAAGAAGAAGATTACCAACGAAGAGGACAAAGGGTTGCGCGAGCTCGGCAACAAGATGCTTTCGGGCGAGGGCGGCATGTATAAGTTCACCCGTGCCGATGGCAAGGACATGATCGCTTTCTATGAGCCGATCAAGGCTACGGGCTGGGGCATGGCGACGCTGGCCTATGAAGATGAGCTGTTTGCATCGGTCTACAGCACACTCAAGATCATGATCGTCATATCCGTCATACTGCTCGTGCTGATATCGCTGGGCATACTGGCTACGGTCAGCCGGGCGATGCGTCCGCTGGCCCTGATGGTCGAGGAATTGCATACGCTGGCAGATGGTGATTTCCGCGATCGCCCGTCCCGGGTCACGGTGAACAACGAGCTGGGTGTGCTCGCGCGGGCCGTGGGCGATATGCGCAGCAGCGTGGCCAAGGTCATCCATTCGGTATCGGAAACCTCGCAGACGATGGCTGCGGCTTCGGAGGAGCTCAGCGCGACGACCGAGCAGTCGGCGCAGGCTTCGGAGCAGGTCGCGAACTCCATCGTCAGCGTGGCTCAGAACACGGCAGAGCAGCTCGAGGCGGTCAACTCGACGACGCAGGCGATCAACGGCCTCAACGATACGATTCAGAAAGTCGCCCAGCAGGCCGACCGGGCAGCTGACGAGGGCCGTCAGGCGGCCGATGTGGCTCGCGAGGGCGGCCGCACGATGAACGAGGCCATCGAGCAGATCAAGCATATCGAGCAGTCGACGCTCGAGTCGACGAAGGTCGTGACCTCGCTCGGCGAGCGTTCGCAGGAGATCGGTCAGATTGTCGATACGATTTCGAGCATTGCCGATCAGACGAACCTCCTGGCGCTCAATGCCGCTATCGAAGCGGCGCGGGCCGGCGAGCAGGGCCGCGGTTTCGCCGTCGTCGCCGATGAGGTCCGCAAGCTGGCCGAGTCCTCGCAGGAGGCAGCGCAGCAGATCGCCGATCTCATCAATCTGATACGCAAGGATACGGATAATGCGGTCGCAGGCATGCAGGCCGGCAGCGAGGAAGTCAAAGTCGGGACGCAGAACATCATCTCGATGGGCGAGTCTTTCCGGCGCATTGTCGAGCTCGTCGAACATATATCGGGAGAGCTCGTCCATATATCGGTGGCGACGCGCGGCATGGTCGACGGCGGTGCCGAGATCGTCCATCATGCGGATACGATCGGCAAGGCCAGCCGTAGCGCGGCTGAGGAGGCTGAGACGGTATCGGCTGCCACGGAGGAGCAGAGTGCCTCGATCGGGGATATCTCGAATGCGAGCACGAATCTGGCCCAGCTGGCTACCGATCTGCAGAATGAGATTATGAAGTTCAAGATCTGACCATCAGCCATATGGAAGGGGAGCCAGGGAAACTGCGGCAGGCAGGTCCCTGGCTCCTTTGCCGTGCTGCAGGTGACGCAGGCCGCGGGCTTGTGCTATAATGCTGTAATGGGAAGGGCTTGTTTTACGGAATTTTCGAGCTCTTTATTTCAGGACCGGGGACGGGAGGCGTATGAGACGTGCCGGAAAATATAAAGCCGCAATTGCTGGAATTCCTGCAGCCGGGGCCGGCGGAGCTTTCCATACTTGTCGTCGAGAGTCTGTATTACCTGCCGCAGTTGCGCCATATGTTTCCGCGGGCTCACATCTATGCAGTGGCGGCCGGGGATTCGCGCATCCTGCGGCCCGATCTGGAGCCGGATATGGATTTCCAGGCGCTCGGGGTCGAGTTCCAGGAGCTTGACTATATGAGCGAGCGGCTGCCGTATCCACGGGCCAGCTTCGACTATATCATCGGCGACCTGACGCTCGAGGGTGTGGGCAATCCTCAGGATATAGCGGCAGGGTTCTCCACATACATAAAGGAGACGGGATCCTGGCTCACGAGCTTCCGCAATATCCGCCACTGGTCGGTGCTGGCGGCGCTGCGCGACGGGCACTACTATCATGTGGCCACGCGCCTCTATGCCCGCCCGGAGTTCGAGCGGCTGCTGTACGCCTCGTATTACAAGAATGTACGCCTGCGGCCGCAACGGCGGCCGGAGCCTGAGCCGGAACAGGGCCTCGCACAGTCGCTGCAGGCTCTCGGCTTCGCGAACCGTCATGACGACATGGATGTCGAGTTCTGGCTCGTCCGGGCCGACCGCTCGATGCCGGAGCTCGCGCTGCTGAAATCCATGTATACTGCAGACGTGCGGCGGCGGTTGTCGCGGCTGTTGCATCGCATCGAATACGATGTGGATTGCGGGGCGCAGGTGCCGGCTTTCTGGGATTTCTGGAGAGAGACCGGCCTGTTCGCTGATTATGTGGCGGCCTTCGCGCGTGAAACGGTTTTCCATCCGGAGGCGTTTTATCGGCGGCTGCTGGAATACAGTCACGAGGAGGGCCAGCGCGATATCGTCCGGCAGATGCTCGGGGCGGCCGCTCAGGAGGCAAACCGGCCCGAGGAGCGGGCGATGTATGAGCGGCTGCTGGCGGCCGGGACGGCAGAAAAGAGGAATGACGGATGACAGAGAATCCATACGGGCGCACGGCAGCAGAGAATGCGGCCCTTGACGCGAACCGTGTAGCCTTCATAACCTGTGTGAATGATGAAGACTGGTACAGCGAGTGCGAGCTGTATCTGAAATCGCTGGATCTGCCGGAGGGGATGACAGCGGAATACATTCCCGTGCGGGGGGCTGCCTCTATGTGTGCCGGCTACAATGCCGGAATGCGGCAGTCCGAGGCCCGCTACAAGGTCTACCTGCATCAGGATACACTCATGGTGAACAAATCGCTCGTGGCCGATCTGCTGGCGCTGTTTGCCGATCCGACGATCGGGGCCGTCGGGGTCATCGGCTGCCGCAGCCTGCCGCGGAGCGGTGTCTGGTGGGATGGCATGCGCAACTACGGGCGCGTGCTGCATGCCTGCGAGCCGGAGAGCGTCGTCGACTCCGAATGTATGGAGCCGGATGGCCCTTATATGGATGTCGAGGCCGTAGACGGACTTTTCATCGCGACCCAGTACGATATCGGCTGGCGCGAGGATCTATTCACGGGCTGGCATCTCTATGACACGAGCGAGTGCCGCGAGATGGCCCGCCGGGGCTATCGCGTCGTTGTGCCGGACCAGAGCCGCGATTTCTGGTGCATCCATTGCCCGGTCGAAAAGCCGCTGGCGCCGTCCTACCGCGGCTATCAGAAGGCCTTTCTGCGCGAGTATGGCAGCGAGCTTCATCCCGAGGTCTGAACTGTCGGGCTGGAATGTGATGTTTGGTGAAGGATAAAGCATGGAGAAGGATATTTCGAACTGGCTGAACCTGGCCGACAAGTTCGCGGCCGAGGGCAATCCGCAGGGCATGCGTGCCTGCGCTCAGGAAATATGGGATGCCGAGCCGGGGAGCGCGGAGGGAGCTGCCATCATGGCCCAGGCCGCGCTCTGCAGCGGCAATGTCGATACGGCCGCCAGTATCGTGGCGGAGCTGCTGCAGCATGAGCCCGGTCATCTGCGCGGGAGACTCGTGCAGGCTGGCATAGCGGCACGGGAATTCCGGCTCGATGAGGAACTGCCGCTGCTGCGACAGCTCATACCGGAGCTGACGGCTGCGAGTCAGGGACAGGCTACGCAGCCGGGCGGGATGTTCCTGCTGCGTCAGGCATACGGCTGGCTGGCTGACGCTCTGTATCTGGCGGCCGACCCGCAGGGCGCGGGACAGGCCATGCTGGCGCTGTCGAAGCTCTCTGCGGAGCCGTATGAGCGGGCGGTATTCTATAGCAAATATCTTTTCCTCAGCACGTACCGGGCCAGCGTGGCCCCCGCGGATCAGCGGGCAGCGGCCCGGCACTATGAGGAACTGTTGCAGGTAGCGCCCTATCGCCAGGCGCGCTGCTATAAACCGGAGAAGAAACTGCGCCTCGGCTACATATCGCCGGATTTCCGCGAGCATGCAGTAGCTAATTTCGTCGCGCCGCTCGTGCAGGACTTCGATGGCGACCGGTTCACGGTGTTCTGCTACAGCCTGTCACGGCCTGACAGGGTCACCCAGCGGCTCCGGCATGGTCAGGCCACGTGGCGCAGCCTGGCCGGCCGCAGCCCGCATACGGCCGCGCGCCTCATCGCTGAGGATGAGCTGGACATACTGGTGGACCTTTCCGGGCACTCGGATCACAATGCCCTGCCCGTCATGGCCTATCGTCCGGCACCGCTGCAGATATCGGGAATCGGCTATACGGCGACGACCGGGCTGTCGACGATCGATTATTTCCTGTCGGATGAGACCTGCCTGCCGAGCGGTGATGAGCTGGCGGCCAGCTGCTTTACGGAGCATATCCTGCGCCTGCCGCACTCGCATCTCTGCTATGCGCCCGGTGCCGTGCACCGCCTGCCACTGGCGGGGACGGAGCCGCCCTGGCTGCGCAATGGCTACATCACGTTCGGCAGCTTCAACAATTTTGCCAAGGTGACCGATGACACCCTGCTCATGTGGCGCGAGATCCTGGACCGTGTGCCGAACTCGCATCTCGTGCTGAAGGGCAAGATCTGCAGCATACCGTCGGGTTGCCAGATCGTGCGGGAGAGGCTCCAACGGCTGTCATTCGATACGGCGCGGGTCGAGCTGCGCCCCTATAGCCCCGACTACCTCGAGCAGTATCGTGATATCGATATCGCACTCGATACGATGCCCTATAATGGCGGGCTCACGACCTGTGAAGCGCTCTACATGGGGGTGCCGGTCGTCACGCTGCGCGGGCGCAGCCATGGCTCGCGCTTCGGCGCCTCCATCCTGCACAATGCCGGTGTCGATGAGCTCGTGGTCGAGAGCGACATCAACTATGTACGGCGGGCCGTGCAGCTGGGCAGCACGCCAAATCTCGTCGCAGCCTATCACTCCGGCCTGCGCACGAATCTGGAGCGCTCGGCGCTCATGAACCGCCGTCAGTACATGGCGGAGCTCGAGTCGGCCTATCGCCAGGCCTGGCGGCAGTTCTGCCGCCAGAATGATGTGGACGCGGAGTGATTTTGTGACAGCAGCTCCGTCAGGCACGAACAAATGTGGAAAAATAAGATAATTCACTTGCATTTTGCTTAGAGGGCCAGTATAATATTACTCGGATGTTCTTATTTCCAAGGCTGACGTTGCGGCAAATCTCCTACCATACTTTTGAGGTACAGATAGTCGATTTCGCGCAGAAAGGTTATGGTAATTAGGAACCCACGCCGATCTATTCTATCTGTAAGGGGATTTGAACAATGGAATTTCAGGACAAGACATTGACATGCAAAGAGTGTGGCAAGGAATTCACGTTCACCGCTGGTGAGCAGACTTTTTATGCTGAGAAAGGCTTCGAGAATGAGCCGGCCCGCTGCCCGGACTGCCGCAGAAAGCGTCGTCAGGCTCGCGAGGGCGGTGAGCAGCGCCAGATGTACAAAGTTGTTTGCGCTGATTGCGGCAAGGAGACGGAGGTTCCGTTCCAGCCGAAGGACGACCGTCCGGTTTACTGCCGTGAGTGCTTCAACAAGCGCCGCGCAGCTCGTAACTGATAACTTCATACTTGCTTAGTTAATAATTATGAGCGATGGAGCCCGGCCTAGCCGGGCTCCGTTTGATATGATATATGTTGGCATTGTATTCAGCCAATAATGTATATTTATGCAAAAGAAAGGTATGATGAACATGAAGATCAAGAAAATCCTGACGGCTCTCGTAGCCTGCACCTTCGCAGTAGCCGCTCTGGCTGGCTGCGGCGGCTCGTCGTCGACGAGCTCCAGCTCCAGCTCGGGTTCCGGTTCGGGCAGCAAGGTACTGAAGGTCGGCTCGTCCATAGACTTTGCTCCGTTCGAGTTCCAGGATGAAGGCCAGAAAGAGTATCAGGGCTTCGATATGGATCTGATCCGCGCCATCGGCAAGGAGATGGGCTATGAGGTAGAGGTCCAGAACCTCGGCTTCGACGGCCTGATCCCGGCCCTGCAGTCGCATAACATCGATGTCATCATCTCGGGCATGACGATCAATGATGAGCGCAAGCAGAACGTGCTGTTCTCCGATCCGTATTATGATTCGGGCCTGACGATGGTCGTGCGCTCCGATGAGCAGAACATCAAGTCGTTCAATGACCTCAAAGGTCATACGGTAGCTGTTCAGATGGGCACGACGAGCGCCAAGGAAGTCAAGAAGATCGAGGGCGTGACGGTCAAGGAGCTCAACACTCCGGCTGACTGCTTCATGGAGCTCAAGGCTGGCGGTGTCGATGCCGTCGTCAACGATCGTCCGGTCAATGACTACTACATCACGAAGAATGCAGCCCAGGGCGTGAAGGCTCTCGATGACAAGCTGACGGCTGAGCAGTACGGCATCGCAGTCGGCAAGAACGACAAGGATCTGCAGGAGAAGATCAATGCTGCGCTCAAGAAGCTGCATGAGAATGGCGAGTATGACAAGATATTTGCTAAATGGTTCGGTGGCAACAAATAATTGCCGGTAGACAAGTTTTGACTTTAGGGTGAGAAAATGGATTTCAATTTCGACCTGGTCGTCAACTCGTTCCCGCTGTTGCTGCTGGGAGCAGGAGTTACGATAAAGATTACGGCCATATCAGTCATGCTCGGTGTCATCATCGGCATGTTCATGGGTATATCGCGCATTTGCAATGTGAAGATCATACGTATCATAGCGGCAGTATATGTCGACTTCATACGTGGTACGCCACTGCTCATACAGATATTCCTCGTGTATTTCGCTTTGCCGATTATATCCGGTCAGCGTATCGATCCGTATATCGCGGCAATCAGTGCCTGCGGTATCAACTCCGGAGCCTATGTGGCTGAGATATTCCGTGCCGGCATCCAGGCCATCGATGTGGGCCAGATGGAGGCAGGGCGTTCGCTCGGTATGTCCTGGGCTCAGACGATGCGCTATATCATCATTCCACAGGCCTTCAAGCAGGTCATACCGCCGCTGGGCAATGAATTCATCGCTCTCCTGAAGGATTCTTCACTCGTGTCGGTCATCGGTTTCGAGGAACTAACCCGCCGCGGACAGCTCATAATCGCTCAGACGTATGGTTCGCTCGAGATTTGGACCAGTGTCGCCATCATCTACCTGGCGATGACACTGACCATCTCGCGTTTCGTGGCATATCTGGAGAGGAGGTTCCGCACCGATGATAGACATTGAGGGACTTTATAAGTCCTTTGGCAAGGTACACGTGCTCAAAGGCATCGACCTGCATGTGGACGATCGCGAGGTCGTCGCTATAATCGGCCCTTCGGGCTCGGGCAAGTCGACGCTCCTGCGCTGCATGAATTACCTGGAACAGCCGACGAAGGGTACGGTCTCTGTAGACGGCATCAAGCTCGACAGCACGGCCAATATCAACAAGGTCCGCACGGAGATCGGCATGGTCTTCCAGCGCTTCAACCTGTTCCCGCACATGACGGTTCAGAAGAATATCATGCTGGCGCCGATGAAGGTGCGCGGCATGGACAAGGTCGAGGCTGCGGAGACGGCGGAGAAGCTGCTGCATTGCGTAGGACTTGCGGATAAAGCCGAGGCCTATCCGCAGCAGCTCTCGGGCGGTCAGCAGCAGCGCGTAGCCATAGCGCGGGCTCTGGCCATGCATCCGAAAGTCATGCTGTTCGATGAGCCGACGTCAGCGCTCGACCCGGAGATGGTCGGCGAGGTGCTGGATGTCATGCGCTCGCTGGCTGACTCCGGCATGACCATGGTCATCGTCACGCACGAGATGGGCTTTGCCCGCGAGGTCAGCGACCGCGTGCTGTTCGTGGACGATGGCCGCATCATCGAGCAGGGCAAACCTGCCGATGTCTTCGAGCATCCGCAGGAGGAGCGCACGCGCGCATTCCTGTCCAAAGTGCTGTGAGGCTGCATGCTGTGATGTAGCAATCGCAGTACATTAATGAAGAACAATTTGACATTGAAGGGAACAGAAAGTATAATTGTACTTGCACTGTTCCCTTTTTTATTGATAGGAACAGAGAGCGTCATCTCATGAAGTAGGAGGAATTCCCATGACAGGAAAAGTAAAATGGTTCAGCGGTGAGAAGGGCTATGGATTCATCGAGCGCGAGGATGGCGACGATGTATTCGTACATTTCTCTGCTATACAGGGCGATGGCTATAAGACGCTTGACGAAGGTCAGGATGTAACGTTCGATATCGTCGAGGGTGCTCGTGGTCCGCAGGCTGCCAACGTCGTCAAGACGGCCTGATTGTCCGGAGAGATTGAAATACGGAGAGGCCTGCGGGCCTCTTTTTTGATGCATCTGCATCAGGTACAGCAGCCACGATGTTCGCTTGCAGAAATATTATTTAGAAAAAATCAGATTATTTAATTTTAAATAGCAGGAAAGACGCAACGCATAGCGAATAGTATAAGTATAACCCGATAGGGAGCCTTAAAAACATTAAGGTCATCAAGAGTACATGCCAGTCTCCCGGGAGACTGACAGCAGACTCATAGAAAAGGAGTTGTGTCTTATGGCTACGTTCACTGTAAGAGGCAAGAACATCGAGATCACGCCGGCCCTCCGCGACTATGTGGAGAAACGCGTGGGCAAAGTAACGAAATACTTCGATGAGGTCGGCAATATCAAGGTAATGCTGACAGTCTCGAAGGGGCGCCATATCGTCGAGGTGACGGTGCCGATCAAGGGCGATATCCTGCTGCGTGGCGAAGAAGCTACGATGGATATGTATACGTCCATCGACCTCGTCGTCGAGAAGCTGGAGCGCCAGATACATAAGCAGAAGACGAAGCTGGCCCGTCGTTTCCGCGGTGGCGGATTCAAGGCGGAGGCTTTCAAGAATGAGGCGCCGGCAACTCCGGCTGCTGAGGCAGAGGATGAGGAGTATCCAGTCGTGAAGAACAAGCGCTTCGTCGTCCGTCCGATGGACGTTCAGGAAGCCATCATGGAGATGAACCTCATCAATCACAATTTCTTCGTTTTCCGCGATGCCGATACCGAGGAAATCAATGTTGTTTACAAGCGTAATGATGGCGCTTACGGCCTGATCGAGCCGGAGAGCTGAGGAGGAATAGGACTACATGAACGCAAAAGCAGAAGCTTTTAAGAAATTCCTGGATGAGAAGAATCCGCAGGCCTGCCAGGTCGAGGAAGTTCCGAATGATGATCAGAACACGGTATTGTTCCGTTCCGGCTTGCTCGTTGATGGACAACGCCTGCCGCTGATATTCATCATCAGCGAAAATGCTTTCCCGATCATCCGCGTATTCATCGCCCCGAAGGCTGTGCACGATGACAACCATGAGGCTTTGCACAGGACGATCGATGAGTACAATGCGACTTATCTGCCGTTCAAGTTCTACTGCGATAGTGCGGATGCGCTGGTCATGGATACCTGCCTGCCGACGTTCGGCAATGAGGAAGCAAGCTTCGAGACATTTGCGGACGAGATGCAGGCGATGACCGATGCTGTGGCCCGCTTCATGACGGAGAACTATCGCAAGCTCATGCGCGTGATCTGGGGCACGTCGGAGGACGAGGAACAGGATAAGAAAGACGCCGAATAAGTTTCAGGGATATAGGGGTATGATGATAAAAGAGCTGCTCAGCCGAGCAGCTCTTTTAGTTTGCGGGTGACGATGGCCGGATCGATGGCGTTGATGCATTCATTCGTATGTTTGCGGCAGCGCGTGCGGCAGCAGGACCGGCAGGCGGACGGACTCTCGATGAAGTGATGGCCGGGTGAGAGCGGCCCGTAGATGGATGGCGCCGTCGGACCCCAGAGCGACAGCGTGGGCAGCCCGACGGCTTCGGCCATGTAGAGCGGGCCCGTATCGCAGGTGAGCAGGAGATCGGCGGACTTCATGAGCGCGGCAAGCTCGAGCAGCCCGGTCGTACCGGCGATGGAGCTCGTGGGCCGCGCGATCGCAGCCCGGGCCTGCTCGATATAGGGAGTGTCGCCCCGCGAGCCGATGAAGACGATCTGGATATTTTCCGGCAACGGCGCGAGGGCCGCTGCGAATTTCTGCGGCGGCCAGTGCTTGTCGGGCCAGGTCGTGCGCAGGCATACGAGCAGCAGCGGCCGGGCGGCATCGCCGCAGCTGATGCCGTGCTCCGCCCAGAATCCGGCTGCGAAGCTGTCAAGCTCCGGCGGCAGGCGGAGTACGGGGCAGGGCTCGAAAGCCTCAGGGCCGATACCGAGCGGTGCCAGCGCAGTGAAGTAGCGCTTTACCTTGTGCGGGCTCGCGATGTCGGGGGCCATCTCGGTCATGAACAGCGGGTTGCCCTCGTGGCGCTCGTGGATGCCGATGCGGCGCGGGGCGCCGGTGAAGCGCGCGAGCAGCCCCGTCAGGAACAGCCCCTGGATGTCGAGGACGATATCGAACTGCTGATGGTGCAGCAGCTGCCGGGCAACCCGGAGCTCCCGGACGACCGTGCGCCAGTCGTGGCTGGCCGAAGCGCGGTCTATGGGGCGGCGGTCCCATACTAGCAGGTGGTCGATATCGGGATTATAGCGCAGCAGGACGTCCGCCGGAGGGCTGACGAGCCAGGTGATATCGAGGTCGGGGCGCAGCTCGCGCAGCTTGTGCACGACGGTTGTAGCGTGGAGTACGTCGCCGAGAGCCGAGAGGCGTATGACCAGGATGCGTGCTCCGGCGGCTGGTGCCTGCACCGAGCTGCGCTTATGATGAAATAGCATTTTTTCCCTCTTTTACGTGGTATTTTCCTATCTGTTATTGTACAATATAAAGTTAGAGTAGTACAAGCGTCATTACCAGCAAATTTCCATGTTGCGTCACTCAGAGGAGGATTATTTTTGCTGCAGGACAGAGAAATAGAGCAACTTACCTATCATTCGGCCTATATGCGCGGCCTCCAGTATTACGAGAAGGGGGCCGTGACCGAGTTATCGATGATGCGCAAGAAACCTTGTTTCCAGGCCAGGGTCAGAGGAACCGAGGACTATCATGTAATGGTCGAACTGGATGAACAGGGCGAGAAGGTCATGAGCAGCGCGTGCGACTGTCCAGCAGCTTTTGATCTGCGCGGGGCCTGCAAGCACGTGGTGGCAGCCTGTCTCGCCATCCAGCAGATCATCAATTCGCTGCCGGAGCCGTTCGAGGAATTCTGCAAGCGCATGGCGGCAGGCGGCGACTTGAGCGATATGCAGCCGAGACGTCACAGCGCAGCCGTCCAGCGTTTGTTCGATGCCTATGGGGAGGATGTGAAGACGCTGCCGGCCATGGTGCGGTCCGACAAGAGGAGCGATGCCTGGGTGCTGCCGTCGGCCAGCGAGGGGGTCCAGCTCGTGCCGCGGCTCTTCATCTCGACGGACGGGGAAAGATATGTGCAGCGGTCGCTCGGATTCCGCATCGGCAAGGATAAGCTGTATGTCCTGCGCGACATGGAAGAGCTGCTGCGGCTGGTGCATGATAAGGGACGCTACTATCTGGGCAAGAATTCGGGCTATATATATGGCGAGCGCATGCATTGGGCCGATGACCTCTCGCGGGCCCTGTACGGGCTGGTCGAGGATACGTATCACGATGACATGAGCGTCGATACGGCACAGAGCCGCTGGTTCTATACACCATATTCATCGTTCATCAACAGCAAGAAAGAAATGCAGCTGTCGGATTCAAGATTCCGCCAGTTCCTCGCCATCATGAACGGGGCACCGTTCGAGATGCGTGTGAATAGCGTGGATTTCGGCGAGGTGCGTCAGGCTGCGGACGGGGAGCGGCCTGCGATCGAGGTCAATATGAACCGCCGTGGTCAGCAGGCCCGGCTCAAAGTCGACTGTGGCGACCTGTTGCCGCTCGACCAGGGACTTCGCTATCTGTATCAGGGACAACGCATCTACGAGGTCGACGACGATTTCGTAGATGCCTTTCGCCCGCTATGGCAGGTATTTGCCTCGACGAATCATGTGGATCTGGAGAAAGACGAGCTGGGGCAGTTCTACTCCATGGTGCTGCCACGCCTCGAAGCCCTGGCCGATGTCAGCGTATCGCAGGAGCTCCAGCGCGACTATCGCCTCGAGCCGCTCGTCGTGGAGATGTACCTCGACTATATGGGCGACGGGCTGTCCGTCCGGCCGGAGTTCCGCTATGGCGACTATCGCTACAATCCGTTGCTGCAGCCGCAGCAGGAGGCCGCGATCGAGCTGCCCGATGGGCAGAAGCTCATCCGCGATATCCGCAATGAGCGCGAGTTCACGACCCGGCTGGTGAACAGCGGTTTCCGCCCTGAGCATGGTCTCTACGTGCAGCCCGATGAGGATGCCAGCTATGATTTCCTGAATGATGAGCTGCCGAATATGCCGGATTATGTCGATGTGTTCTATGCCGACAGCTTCCAGGAGAAGCCGGTGCGGCCGCTGCCGCATGTGACGGCGGGCGTGAGCGTCAATGACTCCAACCTGCTCGAGGTGACGTTCGATACGAGCAGCCTCGACCTGAACGAGCTGCTCGATATCCTGGACTCCTACCGGAAGAAACGGCGCTATTTCCGGCTCAAGGATAAATCGTTCATCAGCCTCAGCAGCCAGCAGCTGGCCGGACTCGCGAGCTTTGCCGAGAGTACGGGACTGACGCGCAGCCGCATCGGGGAGGGGAGCAGCTCCATCGAGCTGCCGCTGTCGCAGGCCATGTACATCGATGAGCTGGCCCGTGCCGATGAATCGCTGCGGCTCGAGCGCAGCAAGCGTTTCCGCTCCATCGTGCGCTCGATACGGCGCCCCGAGGATGTCGACGTAGACGTGCCGGAGAGTCTGACGAATGTCCTGCGCGATTACCAGGTCACAGGCTTCACCTGGCTCTCTACGCTGGCTGCCTATGGACTCGGCGGCATACTGGCGGATGACATGGGCCTCGGCAAGACGCTGCAGGTCATCGCTTTCCTGCTCTCCCAGCAGGATGCCACGCAGCCGCCGTCGCTCGTCGTTGCTCCGACCTCGCTCGTCTACAACTGGCTCGATGAGATAAAGAAATTCACGCCGGCCCTGAAGACAGCGGTCGTGGCCGGCACGAAGGCCGAACGGCGTCGCCTGCTCGATGGCACGGATGACAGCTACGATGTGCTCATAACGACATACAATATGCTGAAGCGCGATATCGACCTATATGAGCAGCATAAATTCCGCTACTGCATCCTCGATGAGGCCCAGCATATCAAGAACCCGTCGACGCAGAACGCCCGGGCCGTCAAGCGTATAAAGACGAGCGGCTATTTCGCCCTGACCGGTACGCCGATCGAGAATACGCTGACCGAGCTCTGGTCGATATTCGATTTCCTGATGCCGGGCTACCTCCTGAGCCATGAGAAATTCAAGCAGCGCTATGAGACGCCGATCGTGCGCGATCAGGATGAGCGGGCCATGAACGACCTGCGCTATCATGTCATGCCGTTCATCCTGCGGCGCATGAAGAAGGACGTCCTCAAGGAGCTGCCGGACAAGGTCGAGCGCAAGATGGTCTCGGATATGACGCCGAAACAGGAGAAGGTATATCAGGCCTGGTTCCTGCGCACGCAGAAGGATTTCGCCGCCGAGCTCGCGGCGCATGGCTTCGGTGAGAGCCGCATAAAGATACTGGCGCTGCTCACGCGACTGCGACAGATCGCCTGTGATCCGTCCCTGTTCCTCGAGGATTACGAGGGCGGCTCCGGCAAGCTCGACATGCTCGGCGAGATCGTCGATGACGCTGTCACGAGCGGCCACCGCCTGCTGATATTCTCGCAGTTCACCGGCATGCTCGCCCATATCGGCAAGCTGCTTCATCGCAAGCATGTCGATTATTTCTATCTCGATGGCAGCACGCCTGCGCTCGAGCGCATCCGCCTCGTCAAGGCGTTCAACGAGGGGAAGACGCCGGTATTCCTGATATCGCTGAAGGCTGGCGGAACCGGACTGAACCTGACCGGGGCGGATATGGTCATCCATTTCGATCCCTGGTGGAACCCGGCCGTGGAGGACCAGGCGACCGACCGCGCCTACCGCATCGGGCAGAAGAACAACGTCCAGGTGCTGAAGCTCATAGCGCGCGGGACCGTGGAGGAAAAGATTTACGACCTCCAGCAGAAAAAGAAATCGCTCATCGACCAGATGATAAAGCCGGGCGAGAACTTCCTCACGAAACTGACCGAGCAGGAAATAAGGGAGCTGTTCGAGAAGTAATAAAAGCTGTATGCGAATATGTAAAGGAGTAAAGAAAATGTATGATTATCTGATCGTCGGCAGCGGCCTCTACGGCGCTGTCATGGCTCATGAGCTGCGAGCGGCCGGTAAGACGGTGCTCGTGCTGGAACGGCGCGGGCATGTCGGCGGCAATGTGTACTGCGAGGAGCGGGAGGGCATCAACATCCATCGCTATGGCGCGCATATCTTCCATACGTCGTATCAGGATGTATGGGATTATGTCAATCAGTTCGTGACGTTCAACAACTATGTGAACTCGCCGATCGCGAACTATCGCGGCGAGCTCTACAACCTGCCGTTCAACATGAACACGTTCACAAAGCTCTGGGGCGTCGTCACGCCGGCCGAGGCCCAGGCCAAGATCGATGAGCAGCGGGCCGAGGCTCCGCAGGAGCCGCAGAACCTCGCGGAGCAGGCCATATCGCTCGTCGGCCGTGACATATTCGAGAAGCTCATCAAGGGCTACACCGAGAAGCAGTGGGGCCGCAAATGCGAAGAACTGCCGGCGTTCATCATCAAGCGCCTGCCGGTGCGGCTGACGTTCGACAACAATTATTTCAACGACCGCTACCAGGGCATACCGGAGGGCGGCTATAACAAGCTCATCGAGGCATTGCTCGAGGGCGTCGAGGTGCGCACGGGCGTCGATTTCAACACGCCGGAGGGGCGGGCGCTGCGGCAGGAGGCCGCCCGCATTATCTACACGGGCCCCATCGATGAGTATTTCCACTACCAGCTCGGCGAGCTCGGCTATCGCGGCCTGCGGTTCGAGACCGACCGCTATGAGGAGGCCAACCATCAGGGCGTGGCCGTCATGAACTACACGGCCGCCGAGGTGCCGTATACGCGTACCATCGAGCACAAGCATTTCGAATTCGGCCAGCAGCCGGTGACGTATGTGACGCGTGAGTATCCGGCCGAATGGCATCGCGGCGAGGAGGCCTACTATCCCGTGAACGACACGGCGAACCAGCGCCTCTACCAGAACTACTGCGCCCTCGCGGCCCGCGAAGACGACGTCATATTCGGCGGTCGCCTCGCTGAGTATCGCTACTACGATATGGACGATGTCATCCGCAGCGCTTTCGATGCCCTGAACAAGGAACTGAAACGCTGAGTCCGTCTGCAGTATACTGTAGCTACACCAAAACGTACAAAAGACGAAAAAAAGCCCTATGATGGCCTGCCTGACCACAATGAAACAAATTGTGTTTTTTATACATGGACAAATTTGTAATTCCAGTATTGACTAATGTAACAATGTACACTATAATTAGACTCATGTTAGTCATCCGCTTGTACGTTGAGCAGGATAGTCTTCGGACGAGGAGGAGTCTTTATGTTTTTTGAAGGAAAGAAGAAACTGGCGGCAGTGCTCGCTGCTACTATGGTCATGGGCGGCGTGCTGGCCGGCTGTGGCTCCAGCTCGAACAGCAACGAGATCAAGGTCGGTGCGAATTTCGAGCTGACGGGCAATGTCGCTAACTACGGCGCAGCGTCCATGCGCGGCTTCAAGCTGGCGATCAAGGAGATCAATGATGCCGGCGGCGTGAATGGCAAGAAGATCGTCATCGCTGAGGCTGATAATAAATCCGAGGCCTCTGAGGCTGTTAATGCGGCTACGAAGCTGATTTCCGATGATGGTGCCAAAGTCATCGTCGGCCCGGCAGTAACGGCGAACGTCATTGCTGAGTCGCAGGTAGCCACGGAGAACAAGATACCGGTCCTGGCTCCGGATGCGACGAGCCCGGATGTCACGGTTGAGAATGGCAAGGTCAAGCCATTCATATTCCGCAGCTGCTTCATCGATCCGCAGCAGGGCACGGTCATGGCGAAGTTCGCCAGCGAGAACCTCAAGGCCAAGACGGCTGTCGTCTACTACGATAACAGCTCCGATTACTCCAAGAGCCTTGCCAAGGTATTCCAGGAGAAGTTCGAGGCTGCCGGTGGCAAGGTCCTGATGCAGGAAGCATTTGTTGCGAAGGATCAGGATTTCAAGGCTACTCTGACGAAGCTCAAGGATGCGAATGCGGACATCATGTTCGTGCCGGCCTACTATGAGGAAGTCGGCAAGATCGTCAAGCAGGCCCGCGAGCTCGGCATGAACATGCCGATCCTGGGCACGGATGGCTGGGATGATAAGAAAGTCGCCGATATCGCCGGTGCAGATGCCCTGAACAACACGTACTTCAGCACGCACTACTCCGATAAGGATGAGTCGGTGAAGCCGTTTGTCGATGCCTATCAGAAGGAATACGGCGAGATGCCGAACGTGTTCGCTGCCCTCGGCTATGATGCCGGCAAGCTCCTCGCTGATGCTATAAAGCGCGCTGGCTCGGATGATCCGGAGAAGATCCGCGATGCCCTCGAGCAGACGAAGGACCTGCAGGTCGGTACTGGTACGATTACGATGGACAAGTTCCACAACCCGATCAAGCAGGCAGTCATACTGCAGAACAAGGATGGCGACCGCGTGATGGTAGCCAAGATTATGCCTGAGGCTGAGTAAGCGGATGGCTTGATAAAAGCAAGCAGCAATGGGGGCCGCAGCGATGCGGCTCCTTGTTTTTGGAAAGGATTTACTGGGAGGCATGAACATGGACCTCTTGACGCAGATCGTGCAGCAGCTCATAAACGGTATATCGCTCGGCAGCATATACGCGCTTATAGCGCTGGGCTACACGATGATCTACGGCATCATAAAACTAATAAACTTCGCCCATGGTGATATCTACATGGTGGGCGCCTACATCGGTTTTTTTGCGATAACGCAGGCACATCTGAGCATCGTGCCGGCATTGCTCATATCGCTCGTGACGACCGGCTTCCTCGGCATGGTCGTCGAGCGGCTGGCCTATAAGCCGCTGCGCCACGCACCGCGCATATCGGTGCTCATAACGGCAATCGGCGTGTCATTCTTCCTCGAGTATACGAGCATGTATTTCGTCTCGCCGACGCCGCGCACGTTCCCGGCCGTATTTGGCGATGTCGCGGTCAATATCGGCGATATCGTCATCAACGGCCAGCAGCTCCTGATCTTCGGCATCACCGCCGTGCTCATGGTCGTGCTGACCTACATCGTGCAGCGCACGAAGCTCGGCAAGGCCATGCGTGCAGCCTCCTATGATACGGAGACGGCGCAGCTCATGGGCATCGATTCTGACCGCATCATCTCGTTCACGTTCGGCATCGGCTCGGCCCTGGCGGCTGTCGCTGGTGTGCTCGTCGGCATCTACTACAATTCCATCGATCCGCTCATGGGCATCATGCCGGGCATGAAGGCATTCGTGGCCGCCGTGCTTGGCGGTATCGGCATCCTGCCGGGCGCAGTGCTCGGCGGCCTCATACTCGGCATCGTCGAGGCGCTCGTCTCGGGTTTCATCTCGTCGACGTTCCGCGATGCGGCAGCCTTTGCCATACTGATCATCGTCCTGCTCGTGAAGCCGACGGGTCTCTTTGGCAAGAATACGAAAGAAAAGGTTTGAGGAGGTGCCAGCTGAAACATGAAATATCTACGCATCAATGATCTGAAGATGCTGGCCCTGGCCATGGTCATCTTCGCGGTGCTGCAGCTGCTCATCACCGGGCACATCATGAGCTCGTTCTGGCAGCTGAACCTGATCATCATCGGCATCAACGTCATCATGTCGGTCAGCCTGAATCTCATCAACGGCTATACCGGACAGTTCTCGCTCGGTCATGCCGGATTCATGGCGGTCGGAGCCTACGTCAGCATCGTGCTGACGACGAATTTCCAGGTGCCGTTCTTCTTCGCCATACTGGCCGGCGCTATAGCGGCGGGCATCCTCGGTTTCCTCATCGGTATACCGACGCTGCGTCTGCGCGGCGACTATCTCGCTATCGCGACCCTGGGCATGTCGGAGATCATCCGCATCTGCATCATGAATATCCAGTATGTCGGCGGCGCAGCCGGTTTCAAGGGCATTCCGCATCATACGACGTTCGCCTGGGTGTTCTTCTTCATGCTGTTCACGCTGTTCTTCATCAAGAACTTCGTGAACTCGACGGACGGCCGCGCCTGCCTCGCAATCCGCGAGAACGAGATCGCGGCAGAGTCCATGGGCATCAATACCACGAAATACAAGATCATGGCGTTCACCATCGGCGCTTCGTTCGCCGGCGTGGCCGGCGCGCTGTTCGGCCATGCGTTCTATCTCGTCAGCCCGAACTCGTTCACGTTCATGCAGTCGTTCAACTACCTCATCATGGTCGTGCTCGGTGGCCTCGGCTCCATCACCGGCTCGATCGCCGGCGCGTTCGTCGTGACGTTCATATCGGCAGCGCTCGCCAGCTGGCCGGAGTTCCGCATGATCATCTACGCCCTGGCGCTCATACTCATGATGTTCTACCGTCCGCAGGGATTGTTCGGCTATATGGAGGTTACGAATACGGCTTTGTTCCGTAAATTCCTGAGCAAGCCCGCAGTGAAGACGGCGACGGATAACAGTGAGAAGGGAGGCAGCGCAAATGGCTGAAGCAAAAGAAGATAAGGCGCTGCTTCGCGCCACTGACGTTTCAGAGGTCTTCGGCGGTCTGAAAGCCGTCGCGGATTTCAATTTCCACATCGACAAAGGCGAGCTCGTCGGTCTCATCGGCCCGAATGGTGCCGGCAAGACGACGGCATTCAACCTGTTCACAGGCGTCTACCAGCCGACGACGGGTCAGATCGTGTTCGATGGCAAATCCATCGTGGGACTGAAACCGTATCAGATCACCCAGCGCGGCATCGCGCGCACGTTCCAGAATATCCGTCTGTTCTCGGAGCTGACCGTGCTCGACAACGTCAAAATCGCGTTCCATTTCCATGTGAAATACGGGCTGCTCGAGACGGTGCTGCGCATGGGCCGCTATTTCACCGAGGAGGAACGCATCGACAAAGAGGCGCGCGACCTGCTCAAGATATTCCATCTCGAGGACAAGGCGGATGAAGTCGCGAAGAATCTGCCGTATGGCGCCCAGCGCCGTCTGGAGATCGCCCGTGCCCTCGCGGCCAAGCCGAAGCTGCTGCTGCTCGACGAGCCGGCTGCCGGCATGAATCCGCAGGAGACGAAGGAACTCATGGATATGATCCGCTGGATCCGCAAGGAATTCGGACTGACCGTGCTGCTCATCGAGCACGACATGAGCCTCGTCATGGGCATCTGCGAGCGCATATACGTACTGGAGTATGGCCAGATAATAGCCAGCGGTACGCCTGAGGTCATACAGAAGGATCCGGAAGTCATCCGGGCTTATCTGGGCGGGGAGGCATGAACATGGCAGACAAAAGCAAGAAGTTGCTCGAGATCAAGGATATCGATGTCTACTATGGCGCCATCCACGCCATAAAGGGCATCAGTCTCGAGGTCAATCAGGGCGAGATCGTGACCCTGATCGGGGCGAACGGCGCCGGCAAATCGACGACGCTGCGCACCATATCCGGGCTGTTGAAGCCGAAGAACGGCAGCATCACGTTCGATGGCGAGAACATCGCCGGCGTAAAGGCGCATGAGATCGTGCGTCGCGGCATATCGCAGGTGCCGGAGGGACGCCGCATATTCGCTGAGATGACCGTGCTCGAGAATCTGGAGATGGGCGCCTTCATCCGTAAGGACAAAGATGGTATCCGGGCCGATATGCAGCACGTATTCGAGCTGTTCCCGCGCCTCGAGGAGCGCAAGTCGCAGGAGGCAGGTACGCTCTCCGGCGGCGAGCAGCAGATGCTCGCCATGGGACGCGCACTCATGAGCCGCCCGAAGTTGCTGCTGCTCGATGAGCCGTCCATGGGTCTCGCACCACTGCTCATCCGCGAGATATTCAAGATTATCGAGGATATTCATGCGAGCGGCACGACCGTGCTGCTCGTCGAGCAGAATGCGAACATGGCCCTGTCGATCGCTGACCGGGCCTACGTCCTCGAGACCGGCCGCATCACGCTTTCGGGCACGGCCAAGGAGCTCGCGGCCAGCGAAGAGGTCAAGAAGGCCTACCTCGGCGGCTGATTTCCGGAACTTCTGGCAGGATTCGCGCTATTTTTGGCGAACTCTGTCATAAGAAAGACAAATACTGGAAAGGGTGATATACATGTTCGTAGCAAATCGCATGACAAAGAATCCCGTGACTGTCACACCAGATACATCGCTCGATGATGCGGCCCGCCTCATGAAGAAAGGGCATTTCCGCCGTCTGGCCGTCGTCGATGAGAATGGCAAGCTGGTCGGATTCTTTTCGGATAAAGACCTCATGCGGGCGGCTCCCTCGCCGGCGACGACGCTTTCCCGCTACGAGGCGACCGAGCTGCTGTCCGGTCTCAAGGTGACCGAGATCATGCAGCGCGATGTCGTATCGGTCAGCGATGACGCCACGATCGAGGAAGCCGCACTCATCATGTACGAGAAGAAGATCGGCGGTCTGCCGGTCGTCTCGAGTGTGGGCGCCGTCGTGGGCATCATAACGGAGACAGATATCTTCAAGGCATTCGTCGATGTCATGGGGCTCGAAGAAGGGAAGACGCGCCTGACGATCGAGACGGACAACAGGGTCGGAGTCGTGAACGATATATCCGGCATATTCACGGCGCACGGACTCTCCATCGACTCGCTCGTGACATGCCGTCAGGACGATGGCAGCTACGAGATCATCGTGCGCGGCGATATCCCCGATGTGGATACCATAGCTTCCGAAATCGAGTCGAAGGGCTACAAAGTCGTCCACAAGGTAAAGATCGAAGCCTGAGCCGCACTGCGGCATCATAACTGAATAACATCGGCAACGTGGCCGTTCAGCATGGACATCACCGTTCATGCTGAACGGCTTTTTGTTGCGAATGTATCATGTATACAAACATACTTTACAATAACGTGGTAATATTAGACGATATATATTGCATTTGTACTACTTTGATAGTATAATTATATACGTCATATAAAGATAGTGCATAGCAGACACAGACACGGAGGGATTCACATGAAATTCAGCGGATTCAAGAAAGCCATAGCAGTGGCTCTGATGGCGGTTGCTACGGCAGCGCTCGTAACTGGTTGCGGTGGTTCGGGCGACCAGAGTTCGGCCAAGAAATTCCTGAACATAGGTACAGGCGGTACCGCTGGCACATACTATCCGATCGGCGGCGCTATGGCCGAGATATTGAACAGCAACATCAAAGGCATGAATGCCTCGGCTCAGAGCACGGGTGCCTCGGTCGCCAACATCAACATGCTCAAAGATGGCTCTATAGATATGGCTATCGTGCAGAACGATATCACCTACTATGCCGTGAACGGCACCGAGATGTTCAAGGACAAGGCGGTAACGAACCTGCGCGGCATCGCGACGCTGTATCCTGAGACCTGCCAGTTCGTCACGCTCGACAAATCTGGTATCAAGTCCATCGCCGACCTCAAGGGCAAGCGCGTGGCCGTCGGCGCGGCCGGCTCGGGTGCTGAGGCCAATGCCCGCCAGATACTCGAAGCCTATGGCATCACCTACAATGATATCGATGCTCAGTACCTCTCGTTCGCTGAGGGTGCCAGCGCCCTGAAGGACGGCAACGTCGATGCCGCTTTCCTGACGGCAGGCTTCCCGACCGCTTCCGTGCAGGATATCTCCTCGCAGAACAAGATCCGCCTGCTGCCGGTAGACAGCGCGAAGGCAGATGCCCTCATCGCGAAATATCCGTTCTACACGAAGACCGTGGTGCCGGCTGGTACCTATGCCGGCTTCGATGAGGATGTATCGACCGTCTCCGTCATGGCCATGCTCGTCTGCACGGACAAGGTCGACGATGCACTCGGCTATGATATCGCCAAGGCTCTGTTCACGAACCTCGACCGCATCCAGGCTGCTCATTCCGTAGGCAAGCTGATCACGAAGGAAGGCGCGCTGAACGGTATGCCGCTGCCGATGAATGCCGGTGCAGAGAAGTTCTTCAAAGAGTAATATCTGCCAGACCCAGTATCAATAACGCGGAGGCGGTCTCGCTCAGCAGAGCGGTGTCACCTCCGCGAATTATGTTAGGAGCCCGATTTATTTTTTTATCATGAATTCAGCAAAGTTAAGGAATCCGTGTCTGTGGTTATGTCTCGTCGGCATCCTGCTGGCATTCTGGCAGATATCGGCGACACGCTGGGTGGTCGTATACGCCAACGGTGAGCGCGTGGCGATGACTCCGGCTGCCCAGGGCGTGCCGATATCACTGCGGTTCATCCACTCCGTGCAGAAGACGCCGGTCATCGAGAATCTGGCCGTCGACTCTGATGTGCAGGGCCTCGTCCTGCACTCGACGCAGTATCAGTCATTCGGTGTCGGACTGCCGTTCCTGGCGACGGAAGGGGAGTTCAGCATGGTCGGCGATACGTATGTGCTGAACCATATGGAGCGGCGTGTGCCGCATCTCGTGCTGCGCACCGGTGTCGGCACCCAGCTCACGCTTTATCTGGGCTATGCGCGGCGCGAGTATCGCCTCTATGAGCGTTATGCCCCCGGGACGCCGATCGATATCCGCATCGGCCGGCTCAAGGATGTTATTTAAGGAGCGGTCATCCGCTCAGGAAAGGATAGATATTCATGGCAGAAAAAGAAGTGAAAGATACTGTCAAGTCCTCAGAGGAGGTGCTCAAGGAATACGACCGTGAGTCCGACAAGATGGAATACACCGGCATCATGGCCAAGATCGTGGCGGCCATAGCGATTGCCTTTTCCGTGTTCCAGCTCTATACAGCTACATTCGGCGTGCTCGATGCCCAGCTGCAGCGGGCAGTCCATCTCGGATTCGGCTTGGCACTCGTATACCTGCTTTACCCGACGCGCAAATCATGGTCGCGTCACAAGCTGCATCCGCTCGACCTCGTGCTGGCCATACTCGGTGCAGCGGCACCGGCCTACATCGTCATAGAGTATAACGAGCTCGTGCTGCGGGCCGGCCAGGTATCGAATACCGACCTTGCCGTCGGCCTGCTGGGCATACTGCTCGTCATCGAGGCCACGCGCCGCGTGGTGGGCATCCCGATGGTCTGCGTCGTGCTGGCTTTCATCGCCTATGCCTACGCCGGACCCTATATGCCGGGCGTGCTGGCTCACCGCGGCCTGACGACGCAGCAGCTCGTCAGCCACCTCTTCTTCACGACCGAGGGCATATTCGGCATACCGCTGGGCGTTTCCTCGACGTTCATATTCCTGTTCATCCTGTTCGGCGCCTATCTGGAGTCGACCGGCCTCGGCAAGTTCTTCATCGATCTCGCGAACGCTATCGCGGGCTGGGCGAGCGGCGGTCCGGCGAAGGTCGCGGTACTGTCCTCGGGCCTCATGGGCACCGTCTCGGGCAGCTCGGTGGCTAACGTCGTCGGTACTGGCTCGCTGACCATACCGATGATGAAGAAACTCGGCTATCATAAGAATTTCGCGGGTGCTGTCGAGGCTGCTGCTTCGACGGGCGGCCAGCTCATGCCGCCGGTCATGGGCGCTGCCGCATTCCTCATGGCTGAGTTCGTGGGCGTCCCGTACATCGATATCGTAAAGGCTGCCATCATACCGGCTGCGCTGTACTTCGCCGGTGTCTGGCTCGGCGTTCATTTCGAGGCAAAGCGCAACAATCTGAAGGGCATCCCGCGCAGTCAGCTGCCGAAAATCAGCAATCTCCTCGTGGAGCGCGGCCATCTGGCCCTGCCGCTCATCGTCATTGTCTATCTGCTCGTATCCGGCTATACGCCGATGCGGGCCGCTCTGGTGGCTATCGTGCTGGCTATCGTCTGCTCGGCCCTGCGCAAATCGACGCGTATGAAGCCGATCGAGATCGTGCGCGGTCTCGAGAATGGCGCGAAAAACGTCCTCGGCGTGCTCGTGGCCTGTGCGGCGGCCGGTATCATCATCGGCGTCGTGACGAAAACCGGCGTGGGCCTGAAGCTCGCCTCTGGACTGCTCGACCTGTCGGGCGGTCTCCTGCTGCCGACGATGTTCTTCACAATGATAACGGCCATTGTCCTCGGCATGGGCGTGCCGACGACAGCGAACTACGTCATCACCTCGACCATAGCGGCTCCGGCTCTCGTTCAGATGGGTGTGCCGGTACTCGCCGCTCATATGTTCGTGTTCTATTTCGGCATCATCGCTGATGTCACGCCGCCAGTCGCTCTCGCGGCATACGCCGGGGCCGGCATAGCGGGCGGCAATCCGCTATGGACCGGAGTCAATGCTTCGAAACTGGCGATTGCGGCCTTTATCATCCCGTATATCTTTGTCCTGTCGCCAGTCCTGCTCATGCAGGGAGACGCCTCGCTCTGGGCGTTGCTCAGCTCGACAATCACCGCCATCATCGGCATGGTGGCCATCAGCTCGGCCATGATCGGCTATCTGGCTGATAACTGCCGTCCCTACGAGCGTATCATACTCATCATCGGCGGCCTGTCTCTGCTGAAACCGGGCCTCGTGACCGACCTTTGCGGCATCATGCTGTTCGCCATCGTCCTGTTCTTTCAGCTGCGCCGCAAGAAAGCCGCCCAGCTGGCGTAATAAAGCCTTCCTCACTGAGAAAGGTCGTGCAATGAGTGAAGCATCCCCCTTTGGGGGAGGAGGACCGCGCTAGCGGTGGTGGGGGTGGCGAGCTAGTAACTTTACTCGAGTACTATCGCATAAAC
>CACXCN010000061.1 GCA_902766095.1 uncultured Selenomonas sp.
ATCTGGCTTGTTCATACAGATTTGCATGATTCTTATACATTGTTTAGTTTTCAGAGAACAATTCTTTCGCTTCAGAACTTTCTGTTCCTCATCAGCGACGTTTATTAGTATATCGCGTCAGCTTCTTTTTGTCAAGAACTTTTTCAGGAGATTTTTTTCTCCCCAGCAGGCTGGCTGCCTTCCGGTGCGCGGCTGCTGTTTCGTTCCAGCCCCTGTCGGCTGACGACCTGTACTATGTTACACGCTTTACGTTCTCCTGTCAAGGGGTTGAAACAAAAAAATTGGATTCGGCCATCCGGCCGAATCCAAAATAATATCTTGTGATTACTTCCGACGCATCCAGGGCGGTATATCGATGAAGCTTTCGGCTGTGCTCTCAGGGGCAGCCGGCTGGACGACCTGCGGCTGCTGGGGCTGAGCGGCTGCCGGTCCGGCGGCCTGTTCGCCGGTAAAGGCATGTGTTGCGGCGGGCTGTTGCTGCGGTGCCGCCGGCGGTACGGGTACACCTACGGAATCATTGTCCTCGAAGCTCGTCGCTATGACTGTCACACGTATGGTATCTCCCATCGTATTGTCGAGGGCAGCACCGAATATGATATCCGCCTGGCTGTCGACGAGGTCGTGGATCGCCTCCGAAGCCTCGTTGACTTCGTACATGCTGAGCGTCTCCGGTGAGCCCGTGACGTTGAACAGCAGACGATGAGCGCCGTCAATGCTCGTCTCGAGCAGCGGCGACGATATGGCGAGCTTGGCCGCCTCGACGGCAGCATTCTCGCCCGTGGCCTCGCCTATACCCATGATGGCCGAGCCGGAGTCCGTCATCGTCGCCTTTACATCGGCGAAATCGACATTGATGAGACCCGGCAGAGCGATGATATCGGTTATGCCTTTGACGCCCTGACGCAGTATATCATCAGCAATCTGGAAAGCCTCCGTGAACGGAGTCTTCTTGTCGACGACCTGCATGAGGCGTTCGTTCGGTATCGTTATGATCGCATCAACATGCTTCTTGAGTTCAGCAATGCCCTGCTCCGCATTGCGACGCCGGCGCTGGCCCTCGAAGGCAAACGGCTTCGTCACGATGCCTACGGTCAGGGCATCCACTTCGCGGGCGCACTGTGCCACGATTGGAGCGGCGCCTGTACCGGTGCCGCCGCCCATGCCGGCCGTCACGAATACCATATCCGAGCCGCGCAGCGCCTCGATGATATCGTCACGGCTTTCCTCGGCCGACTTGCGCCCGACCTCCGGCTTGCCGCCTGCTCCCAGTCCACGGGTCAGTTTCTCGCCGATCTGCATGCGCTTCGGAGCCAGGGACTTCAGCAATGCCTGAGCATCCGTATTGACCGCGATGAACTCCACGCCCTGCAGGCCGAGGTTGATCATGCGGTTCACAGCGTTGCTGCCGCCGCCGCCCACGCCGATTACTTTTATGTTGGCCAACTGATCGATGCCGCTATCATCCAATTCGAACACTGTTCTAACCCCCAAGAATATATTCTGGCTGGACGACTGAAATACCCAGGCGGCCATCCTAAACTCAAACGTCAATATACTACTACAATTTTACCATTATTTGTGATAAATTTCCATAGTATACTCCAAAAAAAGATATAACAAACAACCCCCGAAGCCTCACGGCTTATAGGCATCTCCCGCCGGCATATCATGGAGCTTGATCACCGGTGCCTTATAGCTGAAATCGACATAATCGATCTTATGCTGTGTCGTGCTCAGATCGCTGAGAAAATCCTGTACCAGTTTGGCCTTTTCCTCTATGCGGTCCAATCGGCCAAGGCGTATCTCCACGGCGTTATTCGTATAGCATTTCACGGCCTGTGGATCGGCTATATTGACCTCGGATAGCATATTCAGCGAATTGCTGTCGATATCCTGAAGCAGCTCCAGGACTTTGGCTACGGTAGGATCGGGATTATCGTCGCCGACATACAGGTCGGGCAGGGTGATGCCCGTGATCAGCGGTATTGGCACCTGACGCAGGTTGCGATAGCAGGACATGACTTTGCCCTGTCGGTCGAAGTCAGCGTAGCCATAAGCTGTGGCAACGGTAGCTACGACCTGACGCTCCGTGATCGTTACAGCGATGGTATCCGGGAATTCGCGCCGCACAGATGCTGTCTCGATGCGCAGATCATGCGTGAGACGGTCGGCCATGGCCGCCGTCTCTATCTTGAACAGAGGCTCACCGCGATGAAGCCCGGCTATGTTGGCCACTTCATCGGCGCTCAGATAGCTGTTGCCGGCGACGGTTATGCGCTGTACCGTGAACAGCGGCGAATAGACAACGAAAGCGACAGCCAGGGCACAGCCCAGCAATAACAATGTCCCCTTGAATAGCCGTCGCGGGCTGCGGCGCACTGGCGTCGGCTGTATGTTCTCCGGCTGCTTTGCCGGGCTGATCTCCTTCTTTCCGGCCAAAGCAGTCACCCCCTCGCTAAACGAAATTACCGGAAGACAATCATTTCTGGTAGCCGGCCATCTCGAGCAGACGCGCACAAAGGTCAGGGAACTCTACGCCCATAGCCCGGCCGGCGTCCGGTACGAGTGACAGCTCGGTCATGCCCGGGACGGAATTCACCTCTATGACATAGGGTGTCCCATCCTCAGCGAGCATCATGTCGACGCGGGCCACACCACGGCAGCCGCAAGCGCGGAACGTCTTCACGGCCAGCTCCTGGATCTCCTTCGTCTTTGCCTCCGATACGCGGGCCGGGATGATATGGGTCGAGGCCCCCTTCGTGTATTTGCTCTCGTAATCGTAGCGTCCCGACGTCGTCGTGATCTCGATGATCGGGAAAGCCTCCTGCTGCTTCTCATCTCCCCATACAGCCACCGTCAGTTCCTTGCCACGGATGAACTGCTCGACGATGATCTCGTTATCATACTTGAACGCCTCATCGAGGGCCGATGCGAGGTCGGCCGGCTGCTCGACGATATAGACACCGATACTCGAGCCCTGCGAGCTGGCCTTTACGACGACAGGCAGGCCGAACTCCTGCTCGATTTCTGCAGCGAGGTTGCGCTGTTCGTTCTCAAAGCGATAGTAGCTGTGCGCCTTCGGCGTCGATATCCCCTCGGCGATGAAGACGCGCTTCGAGGCAGCCTTGTCCATCGTAATGGCTGCGGCCAGTACGCCGGAACCAGTATATGGGATGCCGAGCATATCGAGCGTTCCCTGTATGAGCCCATCCTCGCCGAATTTGCCGTGCAGGGCGTTGAATACGATGGCGGGATGCGCTGCAGCGATCTCGCTGGCGAACGTCTGCGGATGAAGCTCCATGCCCTCGGCATTATAGCCCTTTGACTGCAGCGCCTTCAGTATGGCCGTGCCAGTCTGACGCGATATCTCGGCTTCTGTGGACGTGCCACCCATGACGACTATGATCTTACCGTTACTCATCTATAAAACTCCTGTCTATCAGTCATTCTTCAACATCTTGACCAGACGCTCGCCGGCCTTGTATATATCACCAGCGCCCATGGTGATGACGAGGTCGCCCGGCTGTACATTCTCATGCAGCCAGCCAGCGATATCGCGCTTATCCTCTATGTACTCGACCTTCTGGCCGGTCTGGCGCTTCACCTCATCGAGTATCGTGAGGCCGCTGATGCCCTCGATCGGAGCCTCGCCGGCGGCATATACATCCGTGAGGACGAGCAGGTCGGCATCGCGGAAAGCCTGACCGAATTCCGCATGCAGCAGCTGGGTGCGCGAGTAGCGATGCGGCTGGAAAGCGCAGATCAGGCGCTTCGGCTGCGTCTCGCGGGCCGCTTTCAGCGTAGCGGCTATCTCAGTCGGATGATGGGCGTAGTCATCGACGACCCACACGTCATGCACGCGCCCCTTCGTCTGGAAACGGCGCTTCGCCCCATGGAAATGAGCCAGTCCCCTCACGAGCTTCGCGAACGGCACGCCGATGGACAGCCCCGTCACGATGCAGGCCATCGCATCGAGCACGTTGTGGCGGCCCGGAATATTCAGCTCCACATGGCCGAGCGCTTCGTTGCCATGCATGACGTCGAACGCAATGCCCTTGCTCGTCGTGGCCAGATGGCAGGCCTGATAGTCAGCCGCATGGTCGATGGCATACGATATATAGCGGCGCTCCAGTGCCGGTGCGATCTTCTCACGCAGATTGTCATTGTCGAAGCAGATGACGGCATAGCCCTCCGCCGGATCGCTGTTGTTGATGAACTGGGTGAATGCCTTTATGATATTTTCCATGGTGCCATAGTGGTCCATATGGTCGTCCTCGACATTCGTGACGACAGCGATATGCGGCCGCAGCTTCAGGAAAGAGCCATCGCTCTCATCCGCCTCGGATACGAGGTATTCGCCAAGACCGAGCTGGGCATTCGTCCCGAGGTCTGGCACCTCACCACCGACGATGACCGTAGGCGATATGCCGGCCTCCGTCAGCACGACGCCGAGCATAGAGGTCGTCGTCGTCTTGCCGTGCGAGCCGGCCACCGCGATGCCCTTGTACTGATTGACGAGGGCGGCATTGATATCCGAGCGATGCAGCTTCGGTATGCCGAGATCGCGGGCCGCCAGCACCTCAGGATTGTCGTACGGGATAGCCGTCGATACGACGATGGCATCAGCCCCACGCACATTTTCCGCTTTCTGGCCGCCGAGCATCACGCGGGCTCCCATCTCGCGCAGATGCTTGATGATATCCGAATCCTCGCGGTCCGAGCCTGATACATCATAGCCGAGTTCGATCAGCACCTTGGCCAGAGGACTCATTCCCGCTCCGCCGATGCCGACGAAATGTATTTTTTTCAATCCATTCAGTTCTTTGAGCTCTTGCATATTATTTTAGTCCTTTCTGGCTATAGATAGCGCTAAGTCGGCGATGTCGCCGGCAGCCTGCGGCCGGCCCAGCTTGCGACTGGCCTCCGCCATTATCTTCAATTTGCCCGGTTCCGAAAGGAGCTCGGTCAATACGGACGACAGTGTCTGAGCATTGAGGTCGCGGTTCAGTATGACGCGCGCCGCCCCGGCCGCTTCGAGCGCACGGGCATTGTGCTCCTGATGGTTCTCGGCCGCATAGGGATATGGTATCAGCACCGCCGGTATGCCGCGTGCCGTCAGCTCGGCGAGGCCAGTCGCTCCGGCCCGGAATACGGCCAGATCAGCCATAGCCATAGCCTGTGGCATGTTATAAAGGTACGGCTCCACGCGGATATGCGGATAATCTTCCACATTCACGCCTTTCTGACGGAGCCGGTCGATCGTATCATCGTATTCATTCTTGCCGGTGACGTGCAGGATCTGCACCTCCGGGTGCTCGACCGCTATCGCCAGCACATCGATCATGGCCCGGTTGATGGCCCGCGCCCCGCGGCTGCCGCCTGAGACAAGCAATGTCAGGCGCTGCGGATCAAAGCCGAAAGCCTTGGCTCCCGCCTCGCGCTCAGCCGTCATGACCTCGCTGCGGATCGGATTCCCCGTATAAGTGACTTTCGTAGCCGGGAACAATTTCGCAGCCTCAGGCGTCCCTACGGCCACCTTGGTCACGAAATGTCCCAGGATCTTGTTCGTGATACCGGGAACGACATTCTGCTCCTGGATGAGCGTCGGCACATGCATGAGACTGGCCGCCAGCAGGATCGGACCACAGACATAGCCGCCCGTCCCGATTGCCAGATCCGGCTGGAAATCGCGGACGATCTTAGCCGCTTTCGTGACGCTCACCATCGCCTTGGCTGCGCGGCGGATATTATCCACGGTCAGATGGCGTTCGAAGCCCTGCAGCTCCACCGTTGCGAACGGCAGTCCTTCCTTCGGGACGATGTCCGCCTCGAGTCCCTTGCTCGTGCCCACATAGAGGAATCTGGCCTCCGGTACTCGCTGCTGTATGGTACGGATGATGGTGATGGCGGGATATATATGGCCGCCCGTCCCGCCGCCTGATACTATGATGTTCAAAATAAAACCTCTTTACTAAATCACAGGGCCTGCACGAGGCGCTTGAAATCCCGGCCGCGCTCCTCGAAACCGTCGTACATATCGAAGCTGGCGCACGCCGGCGACAGCAGCACGACCTGCGGCTTGCTGGCCAGTTCATGGGCCTTGGCCACTGCCGCCCCCATGTCGTAGCCGACCTTATAGATGTGCTCCGCCGCTATTCCCATGTCCAGTGCCGCCTTGGCAAAGCGCTCCGCGGCATCGCCGAGCAGGATGAGCTCATCGACACGCGCCTTCACGAGCGTCATGAAATCCGTCAGGTCGGTCAGCTTGTCATCGCCGCCCGCAATCAATATGATATGGTCCGGGAATGTCTCCAGGGCCTTGATCGCCGAGTCCGTATTCGTAGCTTTCGAATCATTGTAGTAGGGCACATCGTCGATGGTCCGCACATACTCGATGCGATGCTCGACGCCCTTGAAGGATTTGAGCACCGGTATCATGCGCTCTGGTTCGACGCCGGCCAGGAAGGCGACAGCAGCAGCAGCCAGGGCATTCTCGACGTTGTGGCCGCCTTTGATTCCGAGCTCGTCCACGGTGCAGAGCGGATACTCCTGTCCCTCCCAGCGCAGCGTGAGACGGTCGCCGACGAGCGTCGCGCCCTCTGCGAGCTCCGTGCGGCGGCTGAAGAAGCAGACGCGCGTATTCCGGCGTGCCCGCTCCGCCATGCCGCGCGTGCGCTCATCGTCGTAGTTCAGCACAACGGCATCGGCAGCCGTCTGCTGAGCAAATATCTTTTCCTTTGTCGCCTGATAGACCTCCATGGATCCATGGCGCACGATATGGTCCGGCGTGACATTCAATATGGCCGCTACATGCGGGTGGAACAGCGACGTCGCCTCGAGCTGATAGCTCGAAATCTCAGCAGCTACCGCGCCGCCGGCCCCGACGCGCAGAGCCTCATCAACGAGCGGCACACCGATATTGCCGCCGACGCCGACGCGGTCGAACTGGGCCTCGAGCAACAGGCCGAGCAATGTCACCGTCGTCGTCTTGCCATTCGTACCCGTAACCGCACAGAACGGCGGCCGCGCCAGGATGTAGGCCAGCTCGATCTCGCTCATGAGCCGCAGCCCCCGCTGGAGCGCGGTCTGGATGATCGGCACGCGCACCGGTACGGCAGGCGAGGCCAGCACGATATCGACACCATCGAGCAGGCTGTCGGCCTGTGGGCCGAATACCAGCTCGATGCCAGCCTCACGCAGCTCCGTGAAATCGTATTTGATATCTGCTTCCGCTTTCGCATCGCTCAGCACGACCTCGGCCCCGAGCTTCTTCAGAACCTTGGCAGCGGCAAAGCCGCTGATACCTGCTCCGATGATAAGGACTTTCTGTCCCGCATAAGATATATCCATCTATGATTACCCCCTGCACCAGCATATAGCTTCATGCCTGACCATTCTAGCGAAAATCCAGCTGCATCTCGCAGTCATCCGACAGCTGAGCACCGCTCCCTCAAGGCAGCATGCTCAGACCGATGACGGCCACGATGAGACCGACGCCCCAGAACGTGAACACGACCCGGTTCTCCGACCAGCCGCCGAGCTCGAAATGATGATGGATCGGGCTCATGCGGAATACGCGCTTGCCCGTCGTCTGGAACGATATGACCTGGATGATGACCGACAGTGCTTCGCAGACAAAGACGAGACCGATGACGGCGAGCAGTACCTCGGTATGCGTCAATATGCCAGCCGCCGCCACGGCACCTCCAAGCGCCAGCGAACCAGTATCACCCATGAAAATGCGGGCCGGATGCGCATTGAAGCGCAGGAACGCCACGCAGGCCGCCACCACAGCGATGCAGAATATGGCGAGATCCGGATGACCGGTGCGCACGCATACGACCGCGTAGGCGCTCATCGCGATGGCGACCGTGCCCGACGCCAGGCCGTCGAGACCATCCGTGAGATTCACGGCGTTGCTGGTGCCGACGAGTACGAACAGCACGAGCAGGTAGTAGCCCCAGCTGATATCGATATCGATATTCGCTACCGGCACCCAGATCGTCGTATCGATGCCGAGGACGCGCGTGCCGATGACCATCGTGACAATGGCGATGATGATCTGCCCCAGCAGTTTCTGCTTGGCCCGCAGCCCCAGATTGCGCTTCTTCACGACCTTTATGTAGTCATCGAGGAAGCCCAGCAGGAAATGACCCAGCATGATGAACAGCGCCAGCAGCACCTCCGTCGTGAGCGGCGCAGCTACGAGCGTCGCCAGCGTGATCCCCAGGATGATCATGATGCCGCCCATCGTCGGCGTACCGCTTTTCGCCTGATGGCTGGCCGGCCCCTCCTCACGGATGCTCTGACCGAATTTCAGCCGGTGCAGCATCGGTATGAAGAACGGCCCCGATATCAGCACGACGGCCGCCGCTATGACGACGGCGATTATTACACTCTGCAAGATAAATCCTCTCTTCTATCTTTTTATAATAGCCTGCACAATTGCACATAGCAGCGGCAGGGAGGGCTCCATAATGGAGCGTCGTGGTTCAGCGTGAAGAAATTCATTTTTGCCCTATCCTATATTCCCCGTAGTGAAGTCTTTCGTTCAAGCGCAGCGCGTTTAAGACGTAACAAGGGACATTATAATCGGTCAAAAATGGATTTTAGCTGAATCACAATAGCGGAATGACGGAGCCCTCCCTGCCGCGGTCGCGATACCTCTCAACCAAGCAGGTCGATGATCTTCTCCATCTGCATGCCACGCGAGCCTTTGAACAGCACCGTATCGCCCGGCTGCAGCAGCTCTTTCAGTCTGGCCGCAGCCGCCTCGTGCGAATCGCACTCATATACCTCAGGCACGCCGCCCGTGCGAGCCGCCTCGGCGATATGGTGGGCCAGTTCCCCGCGCGTGACTACCGCCGCAAAACCGTGCTCGGCCAGCTCGCGTCCGACCTCAGTATGTGCCGACTCGGCGACACTGCCGAGCTCGAACATATCGCCCATGACCGCGATCATGCGGCCGTTATAGGCCGCCTCCCCGGCTGCCAGCTTCTCCTTTACGAGAGCATCGAGTGTCTCGATTGCCGCTTTCATCGACATCGGGCTGGCGTTGTAGGCATCGTTCACGATGTTCCAGTCACCGAGCCGCTCGCACTCGAAACGCATCTTCGTAGCCTCGAGCTGCTGCAATCCATCAGCGATTTCCTGCGGCGTCTCACCGAGCGCGAAGCCTGCCGCGATGGCAGCCAGTGCATTGTAGACATTGTGACGGCCGACCATCGGCACCACATACTCATGCCGCTCGCCGCCGTAGTCGACGAAGAACCGCGTCTGCTGGCCCTCGGTGCGGATATCCTCAGCCCGGATATCCGTTGTCCCCAGCGACGAATCAGCCGGCCCCGGCTCGATGCCGAACGTCAGCACCTTCACGCCCGGCCGGGCCTGACGGCGCATCGCGGCCACATACGTATTGTCATTGTTGAGGATGACCGTGCCGCCCGCGGGGATGGCCTCCACGAGCTCGGACTTCGCCCGCGCAATATTCTCGAGCGAGCCCAGGAGCTCCATATGCGTCTCACCGACATTCGTCACGATGCCCACCGATGGGGCCGCCAGTGGCGCGAGCTTGTCGATCTGGTGCAGCCCACGCATGCCGATCTCGACGACGGCCGCCACATGCTCCGGCCGGATGCCCAGCAGCGTCAGCGGCAGGCCGACCTCGTTGTTGAAGTTTGCCTGCGTCTTCTGCACCGGCCCACGTGCGGACAGCACGGCCGCCGTGAGGTCCTTCGTCGTCGTCTTGCCGTTCGACCCCGTTATGGCCACGACCGGCAGATGGAACCGCATCCGGTGCAGATGCGCGATCTGCTGATACGCCAGCAGCGTATCCGGTACCGTGAGGACGGTGCCATCGCCATCCTGCAGCTGGACCATATTGGCCTCGCTGATGCTGCGACTCACGATGACGCCCGCTGCCCCGCGCCGTATGGCCTCTGCTGCGAAATCTTCACCATTGAAGCGCTCACCCTTCAGCGCCAGGAACAGGCAGCTGCTTTTCAGCTTGCGCGTATCCGTGACAATATCCGTGAAGTAGTCGCTGCCCGACTGAACGATCTCGGCCCCGGTGGCCCGTGTTATCTCATTGAGCGTGAATGCCGGCATTTTTATCTCCTTTGCAAACAAACCTTACTCTGCCTGGCCCAGCTTCAGCGCCACAGCGGCGCGGGCCTCCTCGCGGTCATCGAAATGAATCGTGCGATCTGCCAGTATCTGATAATCCTCATGTCCCTTGCCGAGTATGACGACGATATCATCCGGCTGGGCGAGCTCGACCGCCCGGCGGATAGCTGTACGACGGTCCGCGATGCATTCGTGATGCTTGTCACCGATTTTCTCCTGCACCCCGGCCTCGACCTCGCGCAATATGGCCTCCGGGTCCTCGGACCGCGGGTTGTCCGACGTAGCTATGACGACATCCGCGAGCTCGGCCGCCAGCCGTCCCATGATTGGCCGCTTCGTGCGGTCGCGGTCGCCGCCGCAGCCGAATACCGCGATGATATGGCGCTTCGCTATCTGGCGAGCCGTCTTCAGCACATTCTCCACGCCGTCCGGCGTATGGGCATAGTCGACGATGATCGAGAAATCCTGCCCTGCATCGACGAGCTCGAACCGGCCCGGCACGCTGTGGAAATCAGCCAGCACGCGCGCGATGACCTCCGGCGCTATATGCTCGGCCAGAGCCGCGCCCACGGCCGACATCACATTGTAGACATTGAATATGCCCGTGATATGCAGCGACAGCTTCATGCCCGCTGCACCGAACGCATCATTGCGCAGCGTGAAATGCGCCCCGCTCGCCAGTACATCGATATCGGTGGCCCGCAGGTCCGCCTCATGCTCGATGCCATAGGTGATATGACTGCAATGCGCATGATCGAGCATGACTTTTCCTGACTCGTCATCGATATTCACGACCGCTGTCTTGCCCTGCTTCGTCCCCGGCTGCGAGACGAGATCGAACAGCTTGGCCTTGGCCAGACGATAGTTCTCGAATGTCTTGTGGAAGTCGAGATGGTCCTGCGTGAGGTTCGTGAACACGCAGGTATCGAACTCGATGCCTGACACGCGTCCCTGTGCCAGCGCATGACTCGAGACCTCCATGACGACATAATCCATGCCGCGGTCGCGCATGGTCGCCAGTATATGCTGCAGCTCGACGACATCCGGCGTCGTATTATGGATTGGGAAGCTCTCCTCCTCGATCATGATCTTGATCGTGCCGATGAGACCGACCTTGTAGCCGGCCGCCCGCAGGATTCCCCGCGTGATATAGCTCGTCGTCGTCTTGCCATTCGTCCCCGTGATGCCGATCACGCGCATGGACCGCGCCGGATAGTCATGGAAATACGGCACCATGACGTCGAGCGCTGCATCGAGCTCCGGCACCGTCAGCACAGCTACAGTGTCCGGCAGCTGGATGCCCATCACCTCGATATCCGCCCGCTTCTTCGTCGTCAGCACCGCCACCGCTCCGGCCCGTACGGCCTGCGGGATGAACATGTGCCCATCGGTATGGACACCGGGGATGCATACGAAAAGCGTCCCCGCCTGCACCTTGCGCGAATCGTGCTCGATATCCTTGATCGCGAGATCCGGCCGGCCATCGATGCTTGCACCCTTGACCTGCGCCGCTATATCCTGCAATGTCTTCATTTTATATCTTCCTCCTGCTGGTTATCCGTCCTAATATGCGTAAAACGAGCCGCCCGACATCTTGAGCCCGATGTCAGGCGGCTCCATAGCAATCATTTGTTCTCATGAGCAAAATAAACCTTCCGCGGGACCTCCATGCCGAGCTGAGTCGTAGCGATTTGCTGTATGCGTTCCGGCGACTTCAGCTGGGATATCTCCAGCTGCAGCCGCTGATTCTCTGCCTCTACCGTCTCCGCCTGTTTCTGGATCCGGACCAGCTCATAGCCGCGGCTGGCCTTGATTCCGCTCTGCGCCACGACAACGAAAGCCATGATCGTCATGACCGCGAACAAGACACTGCACCGGGAGCGGAACTGCCTGGCCAGCACCCGCTTGACAAGCGGCTGCTGAGGCTTGGCCACATCTGGCGTCGCATATGATGTTTCAGGCTTGGTAGCCGGCATGGCCATTCCCCTCCTCTCCGGCTGGCAGCTTCTCAGCCAGTCTCAGTTTCGCGCTTTTGGCACGCGAGTTGCGCGCCGTCTCCTCCGGCGAGGGCTTGATCGCCTTGCCGAGGAGCTTGATCTCTGGTTTATGATGACACACGCAGACTGGCAGCTCCGGCGGGCATATGCAGCCGCGGGCCAGCTCGCGCAATGTATTCTTTGCAATGCGGTCCTCGAGCGAATGGAACGTGATGATAGCGATGCGTCCACCCGGCTTCAGATGATGGACGGCCGTGCGGAATGTCTGCTCGAGTATCCCGAGCTCGTCGTTGACCTCTATGCGTATCGCCTGGAATATGCGCTTGGCCGGATGACCATTCGCCGCCCGGCGCACAGCCTTCGGCACAGCTTCGCATATGACATTCACGAGCTCGCCCGTCGTGCGGATGGGCTGCGTCGCGCGCTCGCGCACGATGAACTGAGCGATGCGCCGTCCCCAGCGCTCCTCGCCATAGTCATGGAATATGCGGTCGAGCTCCTCCTCGGAGTACGTATTGACTACATCATAGGCCGATAGCGCGGCCGACTCATCCATGCGCATATCGAGCGGCGCATCCTGCATATAGGAGAACCCGCGGGCCGCATCATCGAGCTGATGCGATGACACTCCGAGGTCGAACAGCACGCCGTCGACGAGCGGAGCCTCCTGCTCGGCCAGTATGTGTTCCAGATTGCGGAAATTATCGTGAACGATATCGATATGGCAGCTGACATCGGCCAGCCGCTCGCTGGCCGCCGCTATGGCCTCGCTGTCCTGATCGATGCCGATGATGCGCCCGGCCGGCGCCAGCATTTCCGCGATGCGATGGGAGTGGCCGCCACCGCCGAGCGTGCAGTCTACATAGGTACCGTCCGTGGCTGTGACAAGCCCCCGGACCGACTCCTCCAACAGTACGCTGACATGATGGAATTCATCACTCAAAAGGCTCACCCCACTCCTGTTCCTTCAGAAAAAATCATATCCGACTCAGAGCAAGCCCTCCAGCGACGCCGCAATCGCCGTCACATCCGGCTCTACCTCGTTGGTGTATTCTGTCCACTGCGACTTGCTCCATACCTCGATGCGGCTATCCGCACCGGCCAGCACGACATCCTGCCGCAGCTCGATACCGGCATAGCGCCGCAGATTGGCAGGGACGAGGAAGCGCCCCTGCTTGTCGCATTCCAGCGTACGGGCGCCCGAGAAGAAGAACCGGACCAGCGCCCGCGCCTCCGGCTTGGCCAGTGGCAGAGCCCGCAGCTTCGCGGCCAGCTCCTCCCAGGCTGCCTGGCCATACAGGAACAGACAGTGATCAAGGCCTTTCGTGATGATGAACGATACGCCGAGCTCCTGACGAAAACCGGCCGGCAGGATGATGCGTCCCTTCGCATCGATTGCATGGGCATATTCCCCCATGAACATCCTGCCTCACCACCTTCGCGCCACTTTCCACCACATTTCGCCACTTAATCTTATTTTAGCTAGCAAATTTATATTAGTCAAGCCGGAAAAGAGCTTTGAGCACACTAAAAAACCAGTCTCTCTGACGAGAGACTGGCTGACCACAACATATTGTGGTATCAACTCTTTATCCACCCAAAACGTTCGAAAATCGGGGTATATTTGATGCGCTCGATGAAGTCTTTGTTCGTATTCTCGGTATGGAACACCGGCACCCGTTCGAGGGCGTATATATTGCTGGCCTTGTCCACATTGCCGTACTTGATTGTAAAGGCAGCTTTATAGCCAGCCTCCTTGACAAGCTGCGCGATGTGCAGGTTATACGTGCCTGTCGGATAAGCCATGTAATCCACCGGATGCCCCAGCTCCTGCTCCGCTTTCTTCTTCGAGTTTACGAGCTCCGTACGCAGCTGGTCATCAGTGAGATCGGTCATGGATTTATGGTCGACCGTATGCGACTCGATGCTGATGCCATTCGCATCCATCTCGCGGGCCTGATCCCAGGTCATATAATTAGGATATTTTCCGAGAAAGCTCGTCACGACGAATACTGTCGCCTTGAAGTCATATTTCTGCAAGATCGGGTACGCATTATCATAGTTATCCCGATATCCGTCATCGAACGTGATGAGCACCGGATTATCGGGCAGGGTTCCCGTACCCTCGAGACTGTCATAAAGCTCGTCTGGCGTTATCGTATGGTAACCGTGCTCGTAGAGGTACTTCATCTGCTCATCGAAATCCTCCGGCAGGACCGAGAGCGATATATTCATATTGTCAATCTTGTGATAGTTCAGTACGAGCACTTTCGTACCATTCTCACTCGCCTCGTACATGCTGGCCGTAATCGGCTTCGGGCTCGATACGAGCAGAGGCACGAGCAGCAGCATCAGCAGCAGGCCCAGACGTTTCATCCATTTGCGCGGCATTTCTTTTCCTCCATCCTGCATCATCATCAGCCTCGAACGGAAACCGATCGGTGGGAATACAGCCGCACGGCCATCCATAGCAGTGCCAGTACGCCGCAGCCCCCCGACAGCAGACGTCCCAGCGGCAGCGCCGACGGCGCCATGATGCCGCTGGAAAGATAGTAGAAACCGCACCCCAGCCGTATGAACGACACGAGCGCGACCGCCAGCAGGAACACGCAGCCATCCGTGCGCGGCCGTCCCAGCACCCCGCGCACCAGGGCAAAGACTGTCACCAGCGCAAAAGCTACCAGCTGCAGCCCGGACTGGTAAAGGGCGATCGGCTGGAAATACAGCGTGTCCTCATAGCCGGCCGGCCGATAGACAGACTCCACATACTCCATCAACGTATGATCATTCGGCACATCCTGCGGCAGGGCCCAGCCGACATTCAGCTGCAGTACGAAGACGCCGAATGTCACGACAACCAGCGCCAGCACTCCTGCCGGTGCCAGCGTATCGAGCCAGTGCCAGGCTGGCAGCCCCTGCACGAGCGCTACGCCCAGCACAGCCGCCAGCATGCCCGCCAGAGCACCGTAGAACGAATAGCCGCCCTGCCAGAATGCCAGTATGGACGGCAGTGCATCCGCATAGTAGTCGAAATGATGCAATACGTAGCCTGCTCGTCCCAGGATCAGCGCCAACGGCAGCCCCCAGAGCAACATATCCGCCACCACCGCGAACGACTCATGCCTCAGCCGCACACTGACGAACGCTGCCAACATGAATATCACCAGTGCGGCCAATATCAGCAGACCATACGAATAAACCGGCACCGCGCCCAGCTTGAACGCTATCAATCCCATCTGTCTATTCCCCTTAGTTCCTAAAACGACGGACCGCCTGACGCCTCCTTGCACGTATGGTCAGCCCCTTGAAGTAAACTACACTCAAGTTCTATTGTAACGCGTGCACCTCAAAATTTCCACCCTGACAGCCCCGAAAATCCCCGAAACTGAAAGATATTGCTCTCCTTGTAACATATATTACTTGAAAAGCCCTGCCCCTCATGTTATAATTCCTTTGAAATGAGGGCCGGTCAAGCCGGCCATGCAGTTTTTATCAGGAGGTTTATAAAATGGCTATAACTAAAGATATGAGCATACTCGAGGTCGTACAGCAGTATCCGAATACGGCTGAGGTCTTCATGGACGCCGGCATGGGCTGCCTGGGCTGCGCTGCCGCCCACTTCGAGAACATCGAGCAGGGCGCTCTGGCCCACGGCATCGACGTCGATGGCCTCATCAGCGACCTGAATGCCGCTGTCGCTCAGCAGAACTGAGTCTGATTATTTCATCGTATAACGAACGGGACCGCGAGAATGCAACACATTCTCGCGGTCCCGTTTTTCGTCTTTCTATCCAGTTCGGGTCTCCATAATCAATAATCCTCATCCCACGCCCGGATGACGACGGGTTCCTTATCGAGCAGAGCCATCTGTGCCGGACTGAAATGCTGTCTGTCGATGACGGCCTCATAGACGTATTCCCGGAAATACTCTTCCGAGCAGACGAAGTAGCCCTTGTCGCCTACGTCCTTGCCCCACGAATTCTCGATCTTCCAGCGGTCCGGCCGGCCTGCAGCATCGAGATGCACGCCCGTCAGCAACATGGCATGCGTCGCCGAGCTGCTGTTATACTCGAGCCGCTTTCCCTTCGGCATATCCGTCGAGAATCCACCCAGCAAGTCCTCATACCGGACACTTGCCGGATCCCAGACACCATCCTTGCGCGCGCCAAAGGCACCTGCATCGCAGGCGAACCAGATCGGCTGCCCAGCCTGCAGTTGCCTGAGGCAGAGTTCCTCGAGCGCGGACTGCTCCAGGTTCAGTGCCTGCATGTCGCGCCCGGCCATATTCTCAACAGCATGGAATTTGATTGGCATATCCAGCGGCTTGTCCGCCGTCGGCTCATTGATGACCGCCACATAGTCCCGCAGCGCGACCCCGATATATTTATGATAGAAATCGAGCGGGGTCAGATCGCGTTCCTCGTGATACTCCTCGTCCTTATCGCGATAAGCGAAGTCGAATGACTGCACGGGCTCGCCGAACGCGATGCATTCCGCCCGGTAGACTTCGGCCAGCATCTCCTGCTTGCGGGCCGCCGGATCCTGTCCGGCCAGCACGAGTTCGCGCAGCTCCTGAGCATCTTTGCGCAGCAGACGGTTCAGCGTATGGACGAAATGGTCCGTATGCTCCGACTGATACGACTCGGGCTGGACCTGCTTGGGCACGACGCCGTATTTCTCGATGAGATCCACAGCCTCCGACCAGTAGCCACCATCGGTCATGCCCCGCAGGATATACTGCATGGCCTGCCCTTTGATCGGTTCACCGGCATTGGCAATGACCATCTCGAGGAAATTGTTGGCCTTCTCCAATTTGTCGTAGAACGACAGATAGTTCTGGGACAGCTCGAATTCCTCGAGATTGCATTTCTCGGCGACCTGCTCGCGCAGGATATTAAGCGCCGCAAAGAGCCAGCAGCGGCCTGATTTCTGCTGCGCCGTGATCCCCCGCGTCTTTATCTCGATGGAGAACGCCCCTTTGAGCTGCGCGCCCCGCACCGGCACATAGACCAGCTCTGCCATGTCCGTCTTGGCCAGCGCCGCATTCAGCACCTGTGCCTTCTCATCCTGTTCGTAGCTGCGGCGGAATCCGTGCAGTATATCAGCCGTAATATCATTCATGATGAAATCCCCTCAAGGCCGGGCAACGACCTGCAGCTGACCACCGATCTGGCAGCCTGTCTCAAAGCCCGGCCCACAGTCTGTAGCAACATCGTTTTCGTCAATCATGATATACCAGAAAAACGGCCCCGTCAAATCGCTATAGAACTCCGCCCCCTGACATGGCCAGGTGATATCCCCTCCAACCTGACAACCAGTCATTCAGAAGAAACCGTCATCGTCGCCGCCGAAAAAGCCGTCGTCATCACCACCAAAGAAGCCCCCGTCATCGCTGCTGTCATCGCCGTCAAAGAAGCCTCCAAACAGACCGCCATCATCGCTATCGTCCGCATCGTCATCATCATAAATGTCATCATAGCCATCATCGTCATCATCGGCATAGTCATCGTCGGCCAGGCTATCATCATCCACATCATCTACATCATCATAGTCGTAATCTGCGTCAAAGTCCGTATCAATGCCAGCGCCCGCAGCATATCGGTCCAGGCTTCCTGCACCGGCATAGCTGCCACCAGCAGGCGCATAAGTCCTGCCATCATCAGACAATAGCGAATGCACTGCGGCTCCGGCCACTACTCCCGCAGCTGCGGCAGCTGCATACTTGCCGATACCGCTGCCGCTATTGCGACCAGCGGAACCGCCCGGATCGCTATGGTATTGGTTGCCACGTTGCTGATTCAGCGGCGCCTGCCCGGCATCAGCCAACGGCACACGGCCTGCCACTGAGTCAGACTCGGTCTTATGCCCGCAGTTCGTACAAAATGCAGCTCCTTTTCTCAAAGGTGCCCCACAATGAGAACAAAATCTATCCATCTTGCCTCCCCCTTCGCATCGACAGGAAAATAGTTCGAATGATTACACTACTTCTATACTCTATATCGTCTGATACTCTCCATACATAAAGTCGCCCGCCCTATAACAATAAAAAAAGCCCCGCTCGGCAAAAAGCGGGGCCTGGCAATGGTAGTTCCTAACAGGTCTCGGCAGGGCTAGCAACCCGCTACTGTTGAACAGGAACTTGAAAGGGATGGTAGGCCCTTTCAAGTATCATTATATATTTCTATTTTAGCAATGTCAATCTAAATTTTCTATTTTAGCAAAATATGATACTAACTAATCCTAGCTTAGACAAATTTCATCGACAGCCTTAGATAATCAATGGTATAATATTGTTAGATATTAGCTTGGAGGTGATGACGTGGCTACTACAAGTCCATATAAGAACTGGGAAGACCTGACAATCAGTGATGACTATATGTTCAAGCTAGTCATGCGGCGCAAACGAATCTGCAAGAAAATGCTCGAGCGCATACTCAAGGTCAAGATATTCGACATAACATATCTAGAGACAGAAAAAAGTATGACGGCCACGCCTGACAGCAAGGGCATCCGCCTTGATGTGTACGTCGAGGATGACCAGCACACTGTCTACAATGTAGAAATGCAGGTGCGCCAGCTCCAAGGCTCAGCCTTGCAAAAACGCGCACGCTACTATCAATCAACCATCGATACGGATTTGCTGCTTGCTGGTTACAGCTATGACGAACTGAACAAAGTAATTATCATCTTCATCTGCCCCTTCGATCCTTTCGGACTCGGTCGCCATATATACACATTCCGCAACTACTGTCAGGAAGACAAAGACCTCGAGCTCGGCGATGAGGCGACGAAGATATTCCTGAACTCTAAGGGCACGATGAATGACATCGATGAAAAGGTCAAGGCCTTCCTCGACTACATCGAAGGTGTCCTGACTGACGATGATCTTGTGCAAGAGATGGAGCAAGAAATCGAGCAGGTAAAAAAAATTGAAAAAGAAAGGATGAGTTATATGACTTTCGTGGCAAGAATGACCGAGGAACGAAACGAGGGCCGACGCGAAGGTATACGCGAAGGCGAAACTAATGCCATACTGAAAATGCTGCAGAGCCATATGTCTCTGCATGACATTTCGCAAATCATGCAATGGCCGGTAGACAAGATTCGCGAAATAGCAGTCGCCAACCAAATTCCTATCACAGACTGAATCACCTCCTCACATGTATTATGAACTAGAAAAAAGACGATGCACGGGGCATCAACCCCGTTGCATGGTCATGAACAAATATAGCCATGAGCATATCATCCTGCTCATGGCTATATTTACTATGCAGTTATATTCCAGCTGGCATCTCCCCGTACAGATCAGAGTGCCTCGATGAAGCGCTGCGGCTGGATGACGTGGCGCAGCCAGTCCTTGCCGTTCAGCAGGAAATTCGCATTGAGGAACTGCTCCTCCCGCTTTAGGCCCGCCATGAGAAACGCCCCCTCGACTTTCTTGTAATCCTCAGCAAAGAGCAGATAGCAGCAGGCGTCCACATCGTATGGGAGGTTCAGCGCGAGCCCTTTCTTCTCCGAACCGATGCAGACGAACGGGATCCCCTCCTTTCGGAAGAACTCCGCCGCCTCCTCAGGAGAGAGCTTTTCCTCCTCGTCCTTCTTCTCCTCGGGCAGATGGATTGCCTCAGGATTGCGATAGAGCCGCAGAAGCTTCGGCAGGAGCTCCTCCGTCACGGTGAGGACCGGATGGCGCGTAAGCGTCACCATGAACAGCTTCCGCGCCTGCTCCATCCATGGCACGACCATGAGCTCGTAGATCTGCTCCATCGTCGTGCCGAAATGCTCGAGGAAACTGCCACCGAACCATGGCGTCCTGATGAACGCATCGTAAAAGAGCGTATCGCGTGGGTCGCTTTCCTTGAGTTCGAGCGAGTGTCCCATGAAATGATAGATGCCCTCGACCAACTCCGGCGTTCCGAACTGCTTGTCCCAATGTAGCAAGATGTTGTAGTTCCACGGCAGCGGCGTGAGATCCCTCGCAAAATAATAGTTCAGGATATCCTGATCGAAGAACTTGCTCTCGCCCGGATACTGTGCGAGGAAGCGCAGTCCCGGCAGTAGGATGTCGCCGCGCTCGCGCAGGCAATCGAGGTCCATGAGCAGCACGCCGGAGTTGAAGCAGTTCGCAAGCGTCACGCCCGCCTCCGTCATGCGGTTGTAGACCTCCTCCTTGGATTCCTTCGAGCCTTTCGCATGATAATGCGTGAGCAGCGTCCGCTCGCGCACCGCCGCCATGCCGGATGCGCCGATGTGCTCTTTCCAGAGCTTCTGGATATCGAGATGGATGATGGTATCCGCATCGAGATAGATGAGCCGCTTCACCTCAATTGGCAGCACTTGCGGCGCAACCAGCCGATAGAGCGCCGCCTCCGTATAACGCGCATCCTTCATGCCCTGCTGGAAAATCCGCTCTGCCTCTGCAAAGAGCTCCCTTTCCAGTTCCCGCACGTTGTAGAGCTTCAGCCTCGCCCCGTGCTCGCGCACCATGCGCTGCAGCTTCTTCCTGTTCTCCTTCGTGAGCGTCCCATCGTGGAAGATATGGAAAACGAGCTTTGCCTACGTATGTGCCAGGCAAGAGAACATCGAGGCGCCGAGGAACTTCGCATACGTTCCCTTCTTGTCTGAAACGGCGTAAAGAACATGAACAAAATCATTCTGCGCTGATCGGGATTGTGATTCTGCTTTAAGCACTTTTAGCCTCATTTCCGCAAAATTTCTTTATTAAACTTATCAATCAAGCCAATGACATCGGGTACATTGCTAGCTGTCAGAGTATCATGCATCACCTCAGCGGCCAAAGAATCGTCGAAGTTGTATTCATTATTCTGATAAATATAGATACACATGGCATAGGCTGTGCCTGTCTTGATTTTGTCCAAATTGTTATCATTCACATAATCTGCATTAGCAAGGCCAGCCGGATCATCGCTCTTCGATTTTATTTCAATGCCAGCAGATTTAAAAGCATTCCTGACAAACATTTCATAAGATATAGCACCATCGTTTCCCATGATGATTCCTCCTAAAAAGAAAAGGCGTCAGCTCGATAACTAACGCCTCAAAGATCTTAATCTTTATGGATATTGTTTAGATTACTGGAGCAGGCTCAGTACGGAGCTCGAGTTCTGATTTGCCTGCGAGAGCATGGACTGAGCTGCCTGCAGGAGTACGTTGTTCTTCGTGTACTCCGTCATCTCTTTCGCCATATCCGCGTCACGGATCGTGGACTCGGAGCTCTGGACGTTCTCG
>CACXCN010000062.1 GCA_902766095.1 uncultured Selenomonas sp.
ATTGTAACATATAAAGGAGTGTCGCACCTTTGTTTTCATTCCTATTTGTGCCGCCAGCGACAGCGGCGGAATGGAGTTTTTTATGAAGGCAATCAAGAACGGCAGATGCATCCTGCCGGGAGCGGCAGGCGAATTCGTGACGGCAGCGGGGATGGTCTTACTCTACGGAGAGGATGGTATCGCCGGCATCGCAGATGAAGCGTCGTTTGATGAGGATAGCTGCGAGGAAGTCATCGATGCGGAGGGGCGCTATGTCGCGCCGGGGTTCCTCAACGTCCATATCCACGGCTGCAAAGGCAGTGATACGATGGACGCGACGCCGGAGGCGCTCGGCGTCATGCAGGAGTTCCTACCGCAGACGGGCGTGACGTCGTTCCTGCCGACGACGATGACCTGTGCCTGGGAGGACATCGCGGCCGCGCTCAAGGCGGTGCGCACGGCGATGCAGACGCCACGCGCAGGGGCTCGGGTGCTCGGTGCCCACATGGAGGGGCCGTTCATCAGTCCGGAGAAAAAAGGCTCGCAAGCGGAGGAAAACATCCTGCAAGCAGACTATGCGCGGCTCGCGCCGTTTGCCGATGTCGTGCGCATCGTGACGATCGCGCCGGAGGAGCTGCCGGAAGGGAGCGACTTCCTCGAGCGGTGTCACGAGGCGGGCATCTGCGTCTCTATCGGACATACAGCGGCAGACTATGAGACGGCTCGCCGCGCGGTCCTGCGGCAGGGCGTCCATCGCTTCACGCACCTCTACGATGCGATGCAGGGCTTCCATCATCGCGCACCGGGCGTGGTCGGCGCGGCATTCGATACGGATGCCTATGTCGAGCTCATCGCGGATAACGTGCATGCCTGCCCGATGGCGCAGCGGCTCGCCTGGCGCGTGAAGGGAAAGGACCGCGTGATTCTCATCACAGACGCACTGCGCGCCTGCGGCATGGGCGACGGTCCATCGGAGCTCGGCGGACAGAAAATATTCGTGAAGGGCGAGCTCGCAACACTTGCGGACGGGACGATTGCGGGCAGCGTCGCGACGATGAACCGCTGCCTGCGCCTCTTCATGGAGAACACGGGCGCGAGCGTCGCCGATGCCGTTGCCATGGTCACGAAGAATCCCGCAGAGGATCTCGGCATCTACGCTGAGGTCGGCTCGCTGACGCCGGGCAAGCGCGCCGATTTCACCATTTTTGATGAGCAGGTGTCGATTTATGATACCATCGTTGGCGGACGCCGGCTCGGCCCGTTTTCATGAGGAGGATTTTTACATGTTTGGCTTTGGCAAAAAGAAAATCAAGCTGGCGGCGCCTGTTGCGGGGCGCATCATCGACATCACGGAGGTCGCAGACGATGTCTTTTCCACGAAGATGATGGGCGACGGCTTTGCCGTCGAACCGACAGACGGCGCAGATACGATTGTAGCCCCCTGCGATGGAGAGGTGACGCTCGTCGCAAAGACGCTGCATGCCGTCGCGCTCCAAGCAGAGGGGCTGGAAATCCTCCTCCATGTCGGACTCGATACCGTGGAGCTTGACGGGCAAGGATTCCGTGCGCTCGTGCAGGCAGGCGACAAGGTGCAATGCGGGACGCCGCTGCTTCATTTCGACCGTGCAGCCATCGAGGCGCAGGACAAGAAGCTCACGACCATGCTCGTGCTCACGAACGGAGCGGAGAAGGTGAAGAGCCTCGAGAAGCACCTGCAGGAACCAGAGGCGGTACTGACGGTAGAAATGAAATAGATTTTCGACAGGAAAAGAAAAGACGATACGAACTGTCCCAGTCAAAAATAGTGACAGACTTACGGTCAAACGCAAAAGCTCCCCGGCATCGCGCGATGCCGGGGAGCTTTGCTATCTATATCTTTGTAACTGTCGTTACTCAGGCTCTGCGTATCAGAACAGGACTTTGGCCAGATGCAGATACTCGGGGTCGAGCTTCTTCTTGTTGTTGACGGCGTCGTGCAGGTTGATGGAGACGACGTGGCCTTTGCTGTAGCCGAACACGATATCCGAGAGGCCGGATATGAGGGCCAGGGCTGCCTGCTCACCGAGCTGGCTGGCGCGCACGCGGTCGGTGACCGTCGGCGAACCGCCGCGCTGGATGTGGCCCAGCACCGATACACGCGTATCGAGCTGCGTATGCTCAGCGATGTACTGGCCGACTTCCTGGCCTTTGCCTGCGCCCTCGGCTACGACGACGAGGATGTAGCGCTTGCCCTTCTTGTAGGCTTCTTTCATGTCCTCGCAGATAGCGTCGAGGTCGAACGGTGCCTCCGGTACGAGGATGTACTCAGCGCCGCCGGCGATGCCGGACACGAGCGCGAGCCAGCCGCTCGTATGACCCATGACCTCGAGCACGATGACGCGGCGATGTGCCGAAGCGGTATCGCGCAGCTTGTTGATCGCGTCGATGCAGGTATTGGCCGCCGTATCGCAACCGATGGTATAGTCAGAGCCCCAGACATCATTGTCAATGGTGCCCGGCAGGCCGACGATCGGGATACCGGTCTCCTTCGACAGCAGCGAAGCACCGCGCAGGGAACCGTCACCGCCGATGACGCAGAGGCCCTGGATGCCGCGGTCGACGAGGTTCTTGTAGCCGAGCATGCGGCCTTCCTCCGTCTTCCAGCGCTTGCAGCGGGCCGTACCGAGGAACGTACCGCCGCGCTGGATGATATCGCCGACATCCTTGCGCTCCATCTCGAACATATCTTCCTCGAGCAGTCCATGATAGCCGCCACGGATGCCCCAGACCTTCACGCCCTCATAGAGAGCCGTGCGCACTACGGCACGCGTAGCTGCGTTCATGCCCGGGCTGTCGCCGCCGCTCGTCATTACTGCGATACTTTTCAGCATTCAGAGTCCCCCTTGATCTATTCTTGTTAGGATATTTCTTTTCTCTATACCCTCTATCATAACATATTTCGGCCGCGTCTGACAGTATTTTTACACCAGAACATGAATCATTTAACCATTATTCACAATCTGGAACAATGCTGCGCGCCCGGCTGACTGGCTCAGTCCCTCGGAGGGAAGAATAGCGACAGCACCTGCTTGCTCGTCGGCCGGCCGATGTAGGCGCCCACGAGGAAGAATACCAGCGATACCGTGATACCGATCGTGATCTGATGGAGGCCCATGACCTTGAACCCGAGCGCCTGCGTCGCGCAGTAGGCGACCGTACCGCCCGCCATCGAGAGTATGGCGCCGAGGCGGTTGGCCCTTTTCCAGAAAAGTCCCAGCAGCAGCGTCCAGAAGAACGCCGTCTCGAGACCTCCGAACGCGAACATGTTGATGATCCAGATCAGGCTTGGCGGCGTCAAGGCGATGATGAACACGGCGACACCGATGACGGCCGTGACCGCCATGGAGAGGATGCGCAGATGACGGGCTGTCACCTCGCGGCCCCGCTGCTGCTGGTGGTGCAGGTAGACGTCCTTTACCACGGCCGAGGAGGCGACGATGAGCAGGCCGGATATCGTCGATATCGAGGCGGCCAGCGGGCCGATGATCGCGAGGCCCACGAGCGCCGGCGGCATGACGGCGACGATGGTGCGCGGGATGATGTAGTCGACGCCGCCATAGCTCGCGAGGTCGCCGGTCAGCACGCCATGGGCCATGATGCCGGTGAAATTGATGCCGATGTTCATGAAGCCGACCACGACCGTACCGATGAGCATGGCCTGATGCAGGCTCGGGGTGTCTTTGTAGCTGATGCCGCGCACGACCGACTGCGGCAGCGCGATGGTGCAGATGCCGACGAGGATCCACTGCGTGAGGTAGAGGCCGATCGGCATATGACCGGCCGACAGCGGCTCGAACATCTCAGGATGGTCCGCCGCGAGCCCGGCCATGAGCGCGTCATAGCCGCCGCCTGCCTGCAGGACATAGTAGAGCAGCAGCACGATGCCCACCATCATGAGTATCGCACAGCAGGTATCGGTCAGCGCCACGGCGCGGAAACCGCCGACAGACGTGTAGATGACCACGACGAGACCGAACAGCAGCAGGCCCATCTCATAGCTGTAGCCCGTGACTGTCGCGAACAGCTTCGCCCCGCCCACGAACTGCGCCGTCATCGTCCCGCAGAAAAACAGCACGATGATGAACGCTGCGAGTGCGGCCAGTCCGTCCGACTGGAAGCGGGCGCGGATGATATCGACGACCGTCACGGCATCGATCCGCCGCGCGAGCAGCGCCACGCGCTCGCCGAAAATGCCCAGCACGAGGAATATGGCTGTGACCTGCACGACGGCCATATAGATCCAGCCGAAGCCGATCTGCCAGGCCATGCCCGGCCCGCCGACGAACGAGGATACCGAGCTGTAGGTAGCGACGGTCGTCATGGCGAGCACGAAGCCGCCGAGGCTGCGCCGGCCGATGAAATACTGCGAGACGAAATCACTCGCCCGGCCGGAGCTCCCCGCTTTCTGCACGAAGAAGCCGATGCCGAGCATGACTGCCATGAACATGAGCAGCGGCAGCAGGGCGGCAGGATTGCCGCCCGTCGTCAGTGGCTCAGTCATCGTGCTCACCGCCTTTCGCCGATGCGTCCTCCCCGGACTCGTCGAGGCTCATATCGCGGAACGTCGTGTGCAGCAGCACCCAGACGCCGATGATGGCGAACAACCATACACCGATCGTGCCGCCAATCGCCCAGACCGGCAGGCCAAACGCCACCGGTGCCGGTCCCCAGACCGCATAGGCTCCGAAGCCGGCCGCCAGCCAGAATAGTATCAACAGGACGAGCAGGATGCCCGTCCCCCTGGCTTCCCGGCAGATCTGCCGGTATTTCTCATAGTCTGTCATAATACCTCCTGTACGGTCGCCCCTATCGCAGCTGCCCATCAGCCACCCCGGACGTACCGTCGGGTACTATGATACTACAAATATCAACGGCTGCCAAACAAATAGCAATAAGCCTTCTTCTCAGGAGAAGGTGTCGTAATACAAGCTGCCCCCTTTGGGGGGCGCGAAGCGCGGGTTGCCGGTGGCAACCCCGGGCAGTGCCGAGCGCAGCGAGGCGATAGGGGTGGCGAAGCGCTATGTAGCGTTTGGCAACACATTGATGGTTCGGCTGCCTGAGCTATTTGTTAGTGGGCCGTTTACGCTTTTATGCTCGAGTCTGTTCAAGTGGCTCGCCACCCCCACCACCGCTAGCGCGGTCCTCCTCCCCCAAAGGGGGATGCTTCACTTATCGCCGCCGCATCCACCGCTAACGCGGTTCCCCTTCTCCTGAGTAGAAGGCTCCAGACTCTACAGCCATTCTGTCCCCCGCATGAGGCCGCTCATGACGCAGGCGCCGGCGGCGCCATCGGATCGGACCTCGGACAGGCGCGCTGGGGAGATCCCGCCGATGGCGTAGACCGGGAGTTGGGCGGCCTGGCAGACCTCGCGCAACAGGGTACGGCCGCGTGGCGGGAGACCGGGCTTGCAGGTCGTCTCATAGATGTGGCCAAGCGTGACATAGGTGCAGCCGAGCCGCTCGGCCGCCTCGACGTCGGCGAGCGAGTGGCACGAGGCGCCGAGCCTCGTGAAGCCACGGCGCTCGGCCGCGGATAGCCCCGCAAGGGCCGCGAGCGGCATGTGCAGTCCATCGGCACCGAGGCGTCGGGCCATATCGGCATGGCTGTGCAGCAGGCAGGGCACTCCGGCCGCGTGGCAGATGGGCAGCACGGCGCGTGCGAGGCGCTCGTAGTCGGCGGGTGCGAGGTCTTTCTCGCGCAATACGATGGCGCGCGGACCGGCGGCAGCGATGAGGGACAGCCGCTCGAGGAATGGCTGCCAGTCCTCACCGGGCGCTGCAGTCTCAGCAGATTCCATGCCTGGCACAAGCCTGCGATTCGTGACGCATATGACCCGCGTCAGGTCTGGCCGCTCAAACATAGAGGTAGTCGTTGAGGACCGGCTGCAGGCCCTCCGACGCCATGTCGCCGTACATGTTCGCGATGCTGCGCGTATCAGCGATCTCGAACTGGGCATCACCGGTCTCGCCCGTCTCCTGACCGGTGTATTTTTCCTCATGGTCGCCGATGCCGGTCGATACGCCTGCCGATATCTTCGTGGCACATATCCTGGCAATACCGTTGCGGAACTTCGCCGTCTCACGCGAGGACACCGTGATGCCGACATAGGGCAGGAAGATACGATAGGCACAAAGTATCTGGCACAGCACGCGCTCGCTGACATCGCGCGGATTTATCTTCTCATTGTTGATGATCGGGCGCAGGCGCGGGCACGACAACGAGAACTCGGCCTGCGGATATCTGCGCTGCAGATAGTAGACATGCAGCGCCGTCGCCAGCGCATCCTTGTGATAGTCCGACAGGCCCAGCAGCGCCGAGAACCCCACGCCGCGCATGCCGGCCCGGAGCGCCCGCTCCTGCGCCTCGAAGCGGTAGGGCCAGACGCGCTTATGCCCCAGGAGGTGCAGCGTCTCATATTTCTTGAGGTCGTACGTCTCCTGGAATACGGTGACGTAGTCGGCCCCGCACTCATGCAGATAGCGATAGTCGTCCGTATTCATCGGGTAGACTTCGAGTCCGACATTCTTGAAATACTTCCGCGCGAGTTTACAGGCCGTGCCGATGTACTCCACGTCGCTCTTCGTCCGGCTCTCGCCTGTGAGTATCAGTATCTCCTCCATGCCGCTGTCGGCAATGACCTTCATCTCATGCGCGATCCCCTCCGGCGTCAGCTGCAGGCGATCGATATCGTTGTAGCAGTTGAATCCGCAGTAAACGCAGTAGTTCTCGCAGTAGTTCGCGATGTAGAGCGGTGTGAACAGATAGACCGTATTGCCGAAATGCCGGCTCGTCTCCGAGCGGGCCCGCTGGGCCATCTCCTCGAGGAAGGGAGCCGCCGCCGTCGACAGCAGCGCCTTGAAATCTTCGATGCTGCAGTGCTCATGATCGAGCGCCCGCCGCACATCGACCGCCGTATAGCGCGACTCATCGTAGTCATCCATGGCTGTAATGACCCGCTCGCGCACGTCCGAATCGATCTGCTCCATCTCCGGGAAATACTCCATCGGATCGCGGCGACAGGACGGATCATGCTCGAGCCGGTGTTTCTTCGCGAGCGCCGCCGCACTCAGCTTGCCGGAGTCTATCAGGAAATCATTTTCATCCGTATTCATAGTCCCGCCCCCTCAGTCATGCAGAAAACCAGTCAGAGGATCCGAAGCCTCAGCGCCGCGCCGGAGCACGCGCCCGAGCCCCGCCCGGTACGCCTTGCGCCCTGCGGCGATGGCATCGCGGAAAGCAGAAGCCATGAGCGGCAGATTGCCGGCCGTCGCGAGCGCCGTATTCGCCATGACGGCCGCCGCGCCCATCTGCATGGCCTCGCAGGCCTGCGCCGGGCTGCCGATACCGGCATCGACGATGATCGGCAGGTCGATCTCGTCAATGAGGATCTGGATGAACTCCTTCGTCACCAGGCCCTTGTTCGAGCCGATTGGCGCCGCCAGCGGCATGACGGCCGCCGCGCCGGCTGAGGCGAGGTCGCGCGCCACATTGAGGTCCGGATACATGTACGGCATGACGATGAAGCCTTCTTTGGCCAGCTGCTCCGTGGCCTTGATCGTCTCGGCATTGTCCGGCAACAGGTATTTCGTATCGCGCATGATCTCTATTTTCACGAAATCGCCGCACCCGAGCTCCCGCGCGAGCCGGGCGATGCGCACGGCTTCATCGGCGGTGCGGGCGCCCGATGTATTCGGCAGCAGCGTCACGCCGGACGGAATGTAGTCGAGGATATTCTCATGCTCCTTCGTATTGGCCCGCCGCACCGCGACCGTCACCATCTGCGCGCCCGCATCCTCGACAGCTGCCTTTATGAGCTCCAGCGAGTATTTGCCCGAGCCCAGGATGAACCGCGATGTGAATTCATGCCCGCCGATAACGAGACTGTCTTCATTTTTCTGTGCCATAATCATAGCTCCCTTTCACTGCAAAATCGGAAAACGGCCGGCCGCCTGTCAGCAGCCGCCGCCCATGAAGCAGACGACCTCCACGACATCACCATCGACCAGACGGGTCGTATCGTAGTCAGCCTTGGCCAGTATCGCACCGTTGCGCTCCACCGCCACGGCCCGACGATCATAGCCGGCCGCCACGAGAATCTCGGCCACACTCTGGCCGGCCGCCTCCCGCGGCTCGCCATTGATCCTTACCATTGCATCACCTCCTCGACTGTCGGAACGCTAACAAAAAAGACTGCCCCTTTGGACAGTCTCAGAGAAACCACTTGTTTCCTATTCCCTACGTTGGCATTATCCAAATCAGGTAATGGGTCGGCAGCACCTATGCCCTCTCAGCCTGCAGGGGAGACAACTGTCTCCGGCAAGCTCCCCGGATATTCGGTTCTATGAATCATTATAGAACTATATGAAACAAAATGCAATATGACAGGGCTGTTCAACAGCGAATGATAGTGATATACTGAAAGCAAAGAGATATCAAGCAGAGTAAGTGCCTGCGCGTCAAGTGCCGGCTGGACGGGGAGTTGCCAGCTGGACGAAGGGAGACCGCGATGCAGGCATTGCATCCCGCTGCTGCACAGCGGACCTCCGCTCTGCGGCAACGCCGAGCAAAAGGAGGTCTTTTTCGTGTCCGAAACCAATCATCAACCGTCCGTATCGCCCGCCGGGCCGCAGCAACTGCCAAAATCCCCGGTCGGCGCCCTCGCGCCCTCGGCCAGACCGGTATCCCGCCCGCGCGAAATCGTGCTGGCGGGCGTATTCACAGCCCTGACCATACTGCTGACCTATGTATTCGCCCTGCAGACTCCGCTCGTCAGATTCAGCTTCGGCTTCCTGCCGCTGGCCATCTATGCCGCCTGCGCCGGTCCCTGGCGCGCTGCCTGCGTCGCCGCGGCCGCCGATCTGGCCGGGGTGGCGCTGTTCGGCGGGGGGATGTTCTTCCCGGGCTTCACCCTCTCAGCCATCGTCGTTGGACTCATATACGGCTTCTCTTTCCATCGCCGGAATGTCACCTGGCGGCGGGCCGCCCTGACATTCCTGTTCGTCGACCTCAGCATCCATCTGCTGCTGAATACGTTCTGGCTCTATCTGCTGTACCACAAAGGCGTGTTCGTGCTGCTGGCCTCACGACTGCCCAAGATACTGCTCTGCTGTCCGCTGCATATCGGCCTGTTCCTGATGGTCTACCGCCCGCTATCCCGCTGGCTGGCTCGCCGGGACAGCTGAATCACAGCCCGCATACCGCGCAAAGCCATCAACCATAGGAGGAAATTCATGAGCTACTCTCTCTACCTGTTCGATTTCGACTACACGCTGGTCAATTCCGAGGAAGGCATACTGAAATGCTTCCATATGACGCTCGATGCCTTTCACCGGCCGCCGGTAACGGATGAGACAATCTGCCATACGATCGGACTGCCGATGGAGGAAGCCGTGCGGCGCATCACCGGCTACACGGATGATGCAGACGTCGAGACATTCATCACGTACTACCGCCGACTCGCCGATATCCATATGACGCCCGGCACGCATTTCTTCCCGGACACGCTTGCCGTCCTGCGGACACTGCGAGAGCGTGGCGCGCGCATCGGCATCATCTCCTCGAAAACGCGCAGCCGCATCGAAGAGAAATTCACCGCTACTGGCACGAGCGACCTCATCGACCGCATCATCGGCGTAGAGGATGTGCAGACGCCCAAGCCATCGCCCGAGGGCATCGAGGCCGCCCTGCGCGCATTCGGCGCGACGAAAAGCGAGACGCTCTACACCGGCGACAGCATCGTGGACGCCGGTGCCGCCCAGAATGCCGGCGTCCCCTTTGCGGCCGTGCTTACCGGCACTACGCCGGCTGCCGCCTTTGCCCCCTATCCCCATGTCGGCATTGCTACGAGCCTCAGCGGCATACTGGAGCTCTGATCAGCAGTCCGGCTGATCCATCTCCCATCGTGCGCAGCAGTCCGGTTGCCCGCATCACGCCCCCATCGTGTGCAGCAGCCAGCGGCGCAGGACATGGACGTGGTTCTGCTCCGTATTCCGAGCGGCATAGAGCAACGTGACATTACCCTCCTCGAGCCAGTCCCTGCACTGTCTGGCAAAGTCATGGGCGGATTCATTCGCCTCGAGCTCATCGAGATAGGCAGCCGCAAAACCCTCGAAGGGCATTTCGCCACTGTGATAAAGCTTCCGCAGTTCCGCGGAGGGCGTTACTTCCTTGGCCCAGGCCGTAAGCTCGGTCTGGGCCTTTTTGACGCCGCGCGGCCAAAGCCGATCGACCAGGATCCGCCTGCCATCCTCCGCCTCGCTGGCCTCATAGATACGTTTCATACGCAGTTCATGCATGATATCTGCTTCCTTTCGAACACTGTTAGAATCTTCCTTTCTACCAGCTATTATTTTACACCATTTACTACGTCATCAAAATAATCCCATCAAAGTAATCCCAAGAACCTATCCTCACCTTCTGCCGCCTGCGGCCAGCACGCAGCAAAAAAGAGCCACCGCGTTCGCCTCTTTTGAGACGCCGTCGACGATCTGCGCGGACTGCTGCACCGTCGTCTCGACGCTCTTGATGCGCGCGACCGAGCCCGCGACAGTCTCGCTGCCCTTATCGGCGCGCTCATAGGCCTCCTGGGCGTGCGCGGCGACGCGCTCGGCCTGATGGTGCATCTTGCCGACGGACTCGTTTGCCTCCGTCACGGCCTGCGTGCCCTTCTCGACCTCGCCCTCCTGCGCCTGCACGGCATCCGCCGCACGGTGCGTGCAGCGTTATCTCCTAGAATGAGTCTCCGCCCGCATCTTCATGCCTTCGCCGGATGGCTCTTGAGCCAGACCGACCAAGGCATCTTGTAGCCATTCGCATGATTTTCCTGCACGTAGTGATAGAACTGCGCGATCATCACGATTTTCTCGCGGTAGTATTTTGTTTTCCAGGAATCCTTGTCCTTCGTCTTGATGGGGAACTCCCCGTAGTAGAAGCCGCCGATCTCGTGCTGGCGGTAGAGGATATCCTTGAGCGGCACGGACGGATTTTTCAGCATATCCGTCATGACCATGAACGCCGTTGTGCGGCCGACACCGGCCTCGCAGTGGAAATGAAGCCAGGCATCCTGCGGCAGCGTGCGGTAGAACGCGAGGAATCGGTCGATGTTCTCTGGCGTCGGCCAGACATGATCCGTCGCCGCGATGCGGAAATAACGCATCCCCGCAGCCTCCGCGATCTCCTGCTCCGTCTGTGCCTTCTCTACGCGACGTACCTCGCCGCCCTCGGGGAGCTTGTGCTTGCCGAGCGGCGCGATGTAGACCGTCTTGCGGACGGCTGCGTGCAGGCGATGACGCTCGTCGGCGAGCGCCTCATGCTGGCTCTTGCCGAGATTCGCCCAGTCGCGCTCGCCGTACCAGCTCACAGGGATGCCGTCAAGATAGCCGTGCGACTCCTGCCGCAGATCGACATCGTAAATAGGGCCATCCGTCTTCTCCCGCAGCTTCGCGACGACATTCCTGAGCTGCGCCGGCGTGAACGCGGAGCTTCCCGAGATATGGAGCGCATCCATCCCCTCGCGCGACGGTACATACGAAGCATCGAGATGGAACTTCTTCTCCGGTGCGCGCAGCGCGTCAGCCGACGTGCGGAAATTGCGCGGCAGCGCCGCCTTGCCGTCGTTGTCGAGGCGCCAGACAAAGCCCTCGAACTTCTCCGGCTGCTCCGCGCGCGCGTAGCTTCCCACAGGCTCCGACACCGTCTGCTCCGTCGCCTTGGCCGCATCGGCCTGCGGCAGCATCCAGATGAATGCGCCGACCAAGAGACTGCAAAGAATGGCATGCTTATGCCAACATTTCATAACACCTTACCCCCTAAAGACGGCGCAACGCACCGTCTTTCTGCTTTACGCAATCCGCGCGCCTGCGCGGAATCCCAATATATTTACTCAAACTTCGCACATAGAAAACATGCGCAACTCTAGCTCTCATGCGTCTCTATGGCATAAATAATCTCAACTCTATGCACATTGTTTCAAGCACCTGCTCCACATAGTCGGAAGTTGTTCGATGAAGTCATTGAGGAGCTTGTTCAGCTCCTTATCATCCAAAAGGTTTAGCAACTGCGAAGTTTGAGTTAATAAAATGCCAGGAGTTGCAACTTCGGATTGTTTTTCATTATAAAGGAGGTCTGCTGCGCTCTCTCGTTAGGGAATTGAGAGAGCGCGGCAAATCTTTTGTCCGTGTGGTTTTGGATAGCCAATCAGGCGAGGCCATGCTCCTTGCCCCATGCGTCGATTTTTGTGTAGAGCGGCACGGGCACGTGGTACTTCTGCCCGAGCGTGACGATGCGGGAGACGAGGCCCGCGAATTCGGACGGACCGCCGCCGGCGACGTCGCGCTGCATGGAGGTCGTGAGCCCCGGCGCGAAGGCGTCCATGAGCCGCAGGTCGGTCGCGACGAGGTCGCGGTCGAACGTGATACCCATTGCGTGGCCGAGCGCTTCGACTTCCTTGATGAGGCCGATGAATGTTTCGCGGACCTCGCCGGGGACCTGGAACGCCTCGCTCGTGACATTGAAGTAGAGACCCGCCGCGCCCATCGGTGAGACGAAGGAGAACTTCGTCAGGGCGTCGCGCTGGATGTCGTCGGTGAAGTGCGCGTGGATGTCGGCCGCGCGCATGATTTTCTCGAGCGCTTCGGCCTTGGCGGCGAGGCGGCGGTCCTCTCCGGGACGGAAGCTGTAGAAGACGCGCAGGATCTCCTGCGGCTGCTCGACGATGCCGGGACCGCCGCGCTTGGCGAATACGTAGATGCAGCCATCGAGCACTGTGAGGCCCGCGAGCTTTTCCTGCATGACGGCGCCTGTGCCGAAGACGTTAAGGATCGGGATGATGAGCGTATCGGGACCGGCGACGCGGCGCGCGAGCGCGATGGCCGCCTCGAGGCTGTAGTACTTGACGCAGACGAAGAGTACATCGGGCGTCTCGTGGTAGTCAGCGGCATTGAGCGCCTTGACCTGCGGGATGCGGATATCGCCGCGGTGGTTCGTGTGGATGGTCAGGCCGTTATCCTGCATGGCGGCGAGGTGCTCGCCGCGCGCGAGGAAGGTCACGTCATTGCCGGCGTTTGCGAGGTAGCCGCCGATGACGCCGCCTGTGCCTCCGACGCCGAAGATGGCGAATTTCAGATTCTCGTTGTTTGTCATGTCCATGGGGCTTCCTTTCAGAACTGCCAGATGTTCAATCCTGTCTCCTCGCTCTTGCGGCGGTCGACGCTGCCCGCGAGCTTCGTGATGACGATCTCGGCCGTCGCGCTGATGATGGCCTCGTTGAGGTGG
>CACXCN010000063.1 GCA_902766095.1 uncultured Selenomonas sp.
CTGAATTTAGTCGAACTTACCCAGGGCTTTAGGGGCGCTTATCTCCCACCTGAAGAGGTGGGAGTCTTAGCGCCCCTTAGCATCGGAAAAATGCCGCCAGCGCGTGACATTTGCGGCTATCTGTGATATTCTTTAGAATACAAAATAAAGCATACAAGGGGGACGAGCTCATGAAACTATTCAACTTCTATGCCGGGACCGAGCTGCATCTCGGCGCTACCGACGGCCAGCGCTGGGTCGATGTCACGGCCTGCTATCCCATCACGATGCAGGATGTCATCAGCGACCAGCGCGGCGAGCATCTGGCCAACATCGCCAGCATCGTGCGCAAGGGACGACCGCTCGTCCCTGAATCTACGAGCCCGAGCGGGCAACTTCATTTCGCGCCGGCGGTGACGGATCCGGAAAAGATCATCTGCGTCGGCCTGAACTATGAGGCCCATCGCGACGAAGCTGGCATGGGACGTCCCGAGTATCCGGCGCTGTTCAGCAAGTTCAACAATGCGCTCAACGCGCACAACCATCCTCTGGTCCTGCCTGATACGGCTACGGAGTTCGACTACGAGGCCGAGCTCGTCATCGTCATCGGCCGCCCGGCCCGCAAAGTATCGCGCGCGGCAGCGCCGGATTACATATTCGGCTACACCTGCGGCAACGATTTCTCGGCCCGCGACCTGCAGCGGCGCACGCCGCAATGGCTGCTCGGCAAGACCTGCGACGGCTTCGCCCCGATCGGTCCCTGCATCGTGACGGCCGACAGTATCGATCCGCAGAACCTCGCGATCAAGAGCTATGTCAACGGCGAACTGCGCCAGGATGGCAATACGCGCGATATGATATTCGACTGCGCGACCATCGTGAGCTACATATCGGACTACTTCACGCTGCGCCCCGGCGACGTCATATTCACCGGCACGCCGCAGGGCGTCATCCTCGGGCAGGCCGAGGCCCAGCGCCGCTGGCTCAAGGCCGGTGATATCGTGACCGTATCCATCGAGGGCATCGGCGAGCTCACGACCCCGCTGCGCTGAATCGTCCCCCAACTTTATGTAATTAAGGAAGTTTTACCATGACCGTATCCCAGAACCACGCCGAACCACTGCCGACGACCAGACGCTCCGTCTTCGTCGAGGGCATGCATGACGGACTGCCCATCGCGTTGGGCTACTTCGTCGTGTCCTTCACACTCGGCATCGCGGCGCGCAACGCTGGCCTGAGCCCATTCGAGGGGTTCCTGGCGAGCCTGCTCAACAATGCATCGGCAGGCGAATACGCCGGCTTCACCGTCATTGCGGCCGGCGGCACCTACATCGAGCTGGCCATACTGACGCTCATCGCAAACGCCCGCTACATGCTCATGAGCTGCGTCGTGAGCCAGCGCTTCGCGCCCGGTACGTCCATATGGCACCGCCTGTTCGTAGGATTCGATGTCACGGACGAGATATTCGGCCTGACCATCGCGCGTCCCGGCCTGCTGAATCCCTACTATAACTATGGCGTCATGGCCGTGGCTATGCCCGGCTGGTCCGTCGGTACGCTCTGCGGCGTCGTCGCCGGCAACCTGCTGCCCCTCGTCGCCACGAGCGCGCTCTCGGTGGCGCTATACGGCATGTTCATCTGGGTCATCATCCCGCCGGCGAAGCAGGACCACATGGTGGCTGCCCTGATTGCTGTCAGCTTTGCCGCCAGCTGGCTCGCCGCCAACCTACCCGTCGTCGCCGATATATCGAGCGGCACGCGCACCATCATCCTGACGCTCGTCCTCGCGGGACTCGGTGCCTGGCTGAAGCCGGTCGCAGACGAGCCAGAGCTCGCCGACAGCCAGCCGCTGGCAGATGAGACTGCCACGGGATACCCGGATGACGGCCTCGACGCCGAGCAGGGTGATGCCCCGGCGCCCACACTCTACCCGGCGACGACGCTCTCCGAGACCGAGCGCTATGACCTGAACCATGACAACTACCGCGGAGGTGATTTCTGATGTCGCACAGCATCATGGGCTATATCGCCGTCATGTCCATCGTGACCATACTGATACGCATACTGCCGCTGACGCTCATCCGCCGTCAGATAAAGAATCGCTTCCTGCGCTCATTCCTCTACTACGTGCCCTACGTCACGCTGGCCGTGATGACATTCCCGGCCATCACCGAAGCCACACAGATACCGGCCGCCGGCACCGCTGCCCTCGTCATCGGCATCGCGCTGGCCTGGATCGGTGCGAGCCTGTTCAAGGTATCTGCCGCCTGCTGTCTGACCGTATTCGCCGTCGAGGCGCTGCTGCTCTGACAGTTCTCGTGCGTCATAGGGCCGCCGCGTGGCATGCCGCCATGCGGACGGCCCTATTTTTCTTTCCATTCGAAAGGAGGTCATCATGCGTCGTTGGACGCTTGCCAAAATCCTGCGCGCCCCGCGCGGCTTCGTGGGGCGCCCCGCCATACTGGGCCTGCTCCTGACCATGAGCCTGCCCGCCATCATGGCCCAGCTCTCCGCTACCATGATGAGCTACATCGATGCGGCCATGGTCGGCAGCCTCGGTGCCGAGGCCAGCGCCAGTGTCGGACTCGTCGAGGCCACCATCTGGCTGTCGGGCGGCCTCATCGTCGCCGCCGGCGTCGGATTCTCCATACAGGCTGCTCAGAAAATAGGCGCCCGCGACCACAAGGCCGCTCGCGCCATATTCCATCAGGCCCTGCTGGCCGGCGGCACTTTCTCCGTGCTGCTGCTCGCCATCATGGTCCTCATCAGCCGGCCTCTCCCCCACTGGCTCGGCGCTCCGGCTGACATTGCCCCGCTCGCCAGCGGCTATTTCCTGGCCTACATGCTGTCGCTGCCCTTTTTCCAGCTGCGCTATATCGGCGCCGCCATGCTACAGGCGACCGGCAACATGCGCACACCGGGGCTCATCTCGGTATTCGTCTGCCTGCTCGATGTGTTCTGGAACTACCTGTTCATCTATCCTGCGCACAGCGTCGAGCTGCCCGGCTGGATGCTCACCGTCCCCGGCGCCGGCCTCGGCGTCATCGGTGCCGGCCTCGGCACGACAGTGGCCGAGATCTGCGGCGCGCTGCTCATGCTCCGCATCGTACTGCGGCATTCCGAGATCCTGCATACCCGTCCCGGCGAGCCCTGGCGCCTCACGCGTCCCGTCGTCGGCCGCGCCATACGCCTCGCCGTCCCCGTGGGACTGCAGGGCACCGTACTGACCGGAGCTCTCATCGCCGTCACGATGATCATCGCACCGCTCGGAGCGGCCTCCATCGCCGCGAACTCCTTCGCTACGACCGTCGAGGGCTTCTGCTATATGGCGGGGTTCGGCCTCTCCATAGCCGTATCGCCGATCGTCGGCCAGTGCCTCGGCGCGCGGCGTCCCGACCTCATACGGACATTTTCCCACTGCGCCGTCTACTCCGGCATGGTCGTCATGGGCGTGCTCGCCATCATCCTCTACCTCATGGCGCCACATATCATGACGATGCTGACGCCGGACGAGGAGGTACGCCAGCTGGCCACAGCCGCGCTGCGCGTCGAGCTCTACGCCGAGCCGCTGTTCGCTGCGGCCATCATATCCTCCGGCGCACTGAACGGTCTCGGGGACACCGCTGGCCCCAGCGTCATATCGGCGGTCTGCGTCTGGGGACTGCGCCTGCCGCTCTCGCTGCTCGTCGCCGCCGACTATGGCGTCGTCGGCATCTGGGCCGTCATGTGCGGCGAGCTCTCGGTGCGCGGCATCATCATGTACGGACGCCTCGCCCACCGCACGCGCCGACTTTGATCTTTTTCTCAAGAAAGGATTTTCGCAATGCGAAATGCTGTTTCCTGCGTTGACAGCCCTATTTTCCTGTGCTAGACTGAAATCGTTCAAGCAGGTGAACGAAAGTCGAATATCGTTTATGGCAACGTAGCCAGTATCCATAGGAGATACTGGCTATTTTACTAAATGGGAGGTATGCAACATGTCAAGTATATCTGTCGTGCTCGCTGGAGATTCATTCATCACCCAGCACCTGCCGCACGACCAGCGCCGCGAAGCACTGCGGAACTATCTGGCCGGATTCGATGTGCGCTTCACGAATCTCGAGGTACTGCTGCATGATTTCGAGGTCTACCCGGCTCCGGTCAGCGGCGGCACCTGGGCGGCTGCCCGGCCGGAGATGCTCGAGGACCTGCTCTATCTGGGGTTCAACATGTTCACCTGGGCCAACAACCACATCATCGACTGGAACCTCGGCGGCATACTCACGACGATGCGCCACCTCGATGAGCACCACTGCCTGCACGCCGGTGTCGGCCGCAATCTGGCCGAGGCCGCGCAGCCGAAATACCTCGATACGCCGCAGGGCCGCGTGGCCATCATCGGCGTGACCTCGACCATGAGCCCCTGGGGCATGGCCAGCCAGCCGCGGGCCGACGTCCTGGGGCGCCCGGGAGCCAATGTCCTGCGCTATAACACCGTGCATTATATCGCACCTGAGGAATTCGACCATTTCGCCGAGCTCATCGACAAGACCGACGTCAATGCCAACCGCCGCCTCAACGAGATCGAGGGCTTCACGAAGCCGGTACAGGGCGGCTGCTATGTGGGCGATATCCGCTTCGAGCCCGGCAAGCCCGGCACAAAGACGACGTACAACGAGACCGATGCCCACCGCATCGTCAAATCCATCCAGGAGGCCCGCCGCCAGGCCGATGTCGTCCTCGTCAGCCATCATACCCACGAGCGCAAAGGCCTCGACAAAGAGAAGCCGGCCGACTTCGCCCGCGACTTTGCCCATCTCTGCCTCGACTCCGGCGCTGACGCCTATATCGGGCACGGTCCGCATATCTGGCGCGGCATCGAGATATACAATAAAAAGCCCGTATTCTACAGCCTCGGCGATTTCATATTCCAGAATGAATCCGTCGAGCGTCAGCCGACCGAGTTCTACGACCTCTACAATCTGGGGCCGAGCAACACGCTCTCCGATGGACTGGACCGCCGCAGTGCGAATGGCACGCGCGGCCTCGCCGCCGATGAGCGCGTCTATGAATCCGCCCTGCCCTCGTTCTGCATCGACGGCGGCCGCATCAGCCATATCATGCTGCAGCCGATATCGCTCGGCTTCTCGCTCACGCGCGGCCGCAAGGGTCGTCCCTGCCTCGCTCCACCTGCCGAAGCCAAGAAGATACTGCGTCACATCGCTGAGCTATCCGCCCCCTATGGCACCGAGATGACCATAGAGAACGATATGGGGCAGATACGCATCAGCTGATAAGTGTTTTTTGAAGAGAATAGGAGGTTCTTAAATGGTTACTTTGATGTTGATCGCCGGCGTCGTCATCGTCTGCGCTGTCGTCGTGGCCCTCGTCAAGGGCTTTGAGGCGCGCGTGACGCTGATCGCTGCCGGCATACTCATGGCCTGCATCGGCGGAGCGCCCATGTCGGCCCTGAACGCCTTTGCCAAAAGCATGACGAACAGCGGACTCATACAGGCCGTCTGCTCTGTCATGGGCTTTGCGATGGCCGTGCGCTTCACCGGCTGCGACAAGCACCTGATCAACGCGATGGCTTCCGTCATATCGCGGTTCCGCTTCGCTCTCATACCAGGCGTCGTCATCTGCACGTACCTCGTCAACATCGCCCTGCCGAGTGCCGCGGGCACTGCGGCTGCCGCCGGTGCCATATTCATCCCGCTGCTCATGGCTGCCGGCGTCGCCGCACCGCTCGCCGCTGCCGCCGTCAAGTGCGGCACCTATGGCAGCATGCTGAACCCGGGCCTCGCCCATAACCCGTTCGTCGCCAAGATCGCCGGCGTCGATGTCATGGACGTCATCGCCTTCCACTACAAGGCCAACATCGCCTCGCTCATCGTCGCTACCATCGCCATCACCATCATCGCCCACTATCTCAAAGAGGATAAGGGCCATATCCCCGAAAACCTGCAGATAAACAAAGACTTCAAGGTCAACTACCTCTATGCCCTGATGCCAATCATACCGATCGTCATCCTGCTCCTCGGCTCCACAGGACTCGTGCCACTGTTCAAGATGGGTGTGCCGCAGGCCATGATCATCGGTGCCATCCTGACGCTCGTCGTCACGCGCAGCAAGCCGCAGGACATCTCGGATGCCTTCTTCGAGGGCATGGGCAAGGCTTATGGCAAGATTCTCGGTATCATCATTTCCGCCGGCGTATTCGTCGCCGGCCTCACCGCGATCGGCCTCGTGAAATTCTTCATCGAGCTGATGCTGGACAACCCTGCCATCGTCAAGCTCTGCGCTGCCTTCGGACCGTTCCTGCTCGGACTGCTCGTCGGCTCCGGCGATGCCGCTACCTTCGCCTTCAACGAGGCCATTACTCCGTACGCTCAGGATTTCGGCATGACCGAGGTCCAGATGGGCAGTATGGCTACCCTGGGCGGTACGCTCGGACGCACGATGTCGCCAATCGCGGGCGCGACCATCATCTGCGCCGGCATCGCCGGTGTCAACCCGATGGAGATCACGAAGCGCAACGCCATCCCGATGCTCTGCGCTCTCCTCGTCGGCATGTTCATACTGCTCTATCTCTGATGTGACAGGAGATCTTATCCATGAAAGAAAAACTTTTTGCCCTGGCGGATGAGCTGCTGCCCGAGCTGCAGCAGTGCCGCCGCGATATCCATCGCTACCCCGAGCCCGGCTGGACCGAGTTCCGCACGGCCGCTAAGGTAGCCAGCACGCTCAGCGAGCTCGGCTACGACGTGCAGACCGGCGCCGACGTCATCCGCCCGGACTGCATGATGGGCGTACCAGCAGCCGATACGCTGGCCGCCGAGCAGCAGCGCGCCATAGACGAGGGTGCCGATCCGGAGTGGGTGCACCGCATGGATGGCGGTCTGACCGGCGTCGTCGGCACCATGCACTTCGGCGACGGCCCCATCGTGGCCGTGCGCTTCGATATGGACAGCAACGACATCACGGAGACCGATGACCCCGGACATTTCCCGAACAAGGAAGGCTTTGCCTCGCATCACCCCGGCGCCATGCACGCCTGCGGTCATGACGGACATACGTCCGTCGGCCTGTTCCTGGCCCGCATCCTCGCGGCCTGCCGTGACGAGCTGGGCGGCACGATCAAGCTCTGCTTCCAGCCCGCTGAAGAGGGCGTGCGCGGCGGCTACGCCATGTCGCAGAGCGGCGTGCTCGACGATGTCGACTACCTGCTCGGCGCCCATTTCGGATTCAAGATGCGCCATACCGGCAGCGTCGCCTGCAACGTCACCGGCTTCCTCGCCACGAGCAAATACGATGCCCGCTTCACCGGCATCCCGGCCCATGCCGGCGCTGCCCCGGAGCAGGGACGCAATGCTCTGCTGGCCGCCGCCTGCGCCACGCTGAACCTCCATGCCATCGCCCGCCACTCCGCCGGCGCCTCCCGCATCAATGTGGGCCGCATCGAAGCCGGCAGCGGCCGCAACATCATCGGTGACCACGGCCTGCTCTGCCTCGAGACGCGCGGTGCCACGAGCGAGATCAACACGTATATGGAGCAGGAGGCCCAGCGCATCATAAAGGCGGCAGCCGCCATGTATGACGTCTCTGTCGACATCACGAAAGTCGGCGGTGCCGCCGGCGGCAGCAACTCGCCGGAGCTCGCGGCATTCCTCGAGAAAGCTGCCAATGACTCCGGCCTGTTCGACAACGTCGTCGGCGAGTGCCCCTTCGGCGCCAGCGAGGACTTTTCCTACCTCATGGAACGCGTGCAGTCGCACGGCGGTCAGGCTGCCTACATGATGGTAGGCGCCGACCTCGCCGCCGGCCACCACGACAGCCATTTCAGCTTCGACGAGCGCGCCCTGGGCTACTCGCTGAAATTCATGGCCTACGCGGTCACAAAGCTGCTGAACGGCGCAAATGCCTGACCCATAATGGAGCTATAACAAAGAAGCCATCTCTGGCTGTCGCGCCAGAGATGGCTTCTTTTCATCTTATGGTTTCCGGTATCCTCCAGGGGGAAGATCAGAAGAAGAACTCGACCGTACCGAAGAGGTTGTAGATATCATGGTCCGTATCGAGCGTCTTGCCGTTCGCATAGCGCAGCGTCGCTACCGTATTCGCGAACGGTACGTACTCAGCGCCGACCTCCCAGGCCTTCTGGTTGGCGGATACCGCATCATACGTCGAAGCGATGAGCGCATTCTCGCCGAGATGACGATAAGCTACCCAGGCACCCCAGGTGTTCTTGTTCTCCTGATCCGCGCCCTTGTACTTGACCTCGGCATTGCCGATCTTCTCGAAGAAGTCAGCTTCGCTGTTCTCGCCATAGTAGCCGTTGAAGCCCCAGTTCTGGTCGAACTGATAGCTGCCCTTCAGGAACCAGATATTAGCATCGTCGGTCTTACCATGATTGTCCTGATACTCGAAATCTTTGCCATTCAGATGATGGAAATGCACACCGGCAGTGAGCTTCGATTTCTCATAGTCGAGGGCTGCATACTGATAGTTGGCTGCATCCTTGCCCAGATTTCCCTCATGGAAGTCGCCAGCATCATCACTGCTGATGCGGCCGGCACCAACCGTGAAGCCCAGACCATCTTTATGATAGCCGAGCTCGCCGCCCGAGAACTGCGTATCAGCAATCGACTCATCATCGATTGGAGCGAACTTACCGACCTTTACACCGAAGTTGTCGTAGTTGCCCTGCGCCCAGATGCGCTTGAGAGCCAGCTTATCCTCATTCGTTGAGTTTCCATCCTCATCCTTCGCCGATGCGTCCGTATTCATCTCCGTATAGGCATCGATACGGGCATTCACATGCCAGTGGTCATTGACCTCGGCACTCGGCTCGAGACGGAACATGACCTGATCCTGATTATCACGCTCATGAGCATCCTTGTCGCGGGCAGATGTGTATTTATACTGCATCTCGCCGTTCCATTTCACCTTGTCGGCATTGCGCTCGAGGTTTGCCACGCGGACGCCGAGGTTGTTGAGCTCATCGGAGAACTCAGCAGCCAGCTTGTCGAGCATGGCCTTGTCCGTGCCGCCGACATTCGTCTTGGCCATAGCCTTCGCGATCATCGTCGCCATCTCGTAGCGCGTGATGTTCTTGTCGCCCTGGAACGTCGTGTCGCCGTAGCCCTCGATGACACCATCAGCAGCCAGCTGGCTCACATAGTCATACGCCCAGTGGCCCTGTGGCACATCACTGAACGGATTCGCCGCTGCAAACGTCGTGCTGGCAGCGCCGACCACCATAGCCGTAGTCAGAGCCATTACGATAGATTTCTTCATGGGATCATACCTCCTGACACTAGAACGAACAAATATTCATCCAGCTGCGAGGCCGCTATAGTGTCCATGTTCCCTATACCATCCCGCCACCGGACTTGTTTAAATTCTAGCATAACTGAAAATGATTGTCAAATAATAGGTATGCTCCATGATCAAAACCGTGGCAGGCGCTGCACGACCGGCAACACCAGCAGCGCTACGACCGTATTGAATATGCCCTCCAGGAACAGACCCGGCGCTGAGGCCAGACCGGCCGCCAGACTATCGTACAGTCCGGCACCGAACAGCGTATACGCCACGGCCATCCATACGGACGAGGCCAGGAAGCCCAGCAGGCAGCGACCACGCCCGGCGATGCGGCCATCCTCATCCACCGCGATGCGCCAGACGATCCAGGCCATGACCAGCTTTATGAAGAACGTCGGCACCGCCCATATCGGGAAGCCACCGAGCACGTCCGACAGCACCGAGCCCAGGCAGGCCGCCGTGAACGCCTCGCGCCGCCGCACGACGAGCACGCTGAGGAATATCACTGCATCGCCAAGATGCGCGTACCCCAGCGGTATCGGTATGCGTGGCACGAATGTCGCCACGAACACCAGCGCCGTGAGCACTGCCGCTACACATATATCACGCGCGGTCAGCCGGGAGGATTCTGCGGTATAAGTCGTCATGATATCAACTTCCTTCGATACAATTGAGAAAACTTTTCTCTCATATTACCGCAAGCTGACCGGCTTGTAAATATTTCCTATATGTTTTGTCTTAATTGTATCGATACAATATCCATCAGAGAGCCATTCATTTTTCTTTGCTCATGATCTGGCTGCCATCATATACCTGGCAGCTGCCGCGACGGGCTTTTTTCGCCGCATAGAGCGTATCGTCACAGTGCTGCATGATGATTTCGAACGACGTCATCGCGAGGTCGCCTGTCGCGATGCCTGCGCTGGCACTCACATGCCGGGTCTCCTCTGACATCTGGTAGTACCGCAGCAGCTCAGCCTGAAAATCCTCCACACGCTGCCGGATGAGCGACTCATCCGGCTGTTCGTTGCCGGTCGAGATGACGATCATGAACTCATCCCCACCGAGCCGCACTGTCAGTGCATCGGGGAACGCCTGCTTCAGCAGGGCTCCCGCAACCATCAGCGCGGCATCGCCCGACTGATGACCGTACTCGTCATTGGTCCGCTTGAAATAATCGAGATCGAGCATCACCAGTGCCAGCCAGCCCGCATGCAGGTCACGGTAGAACTCGTTGAGCCGGTGCCGGTTTGCCAGACCGGTCAGCTGATCCGTGTTGGCCATATTGACGATGGTCTTTTCGTACTCGTACATCTTCGTCACATCGCGCGCGATGCCGACAGTGCCGATGATCTCGTCACCATCGAATATCGGCGTCTTGTACGTCTTCAGTTTCCGCAGGCCGTCAGCCGCCATCACCTCTTCATCATAGAGGCAGGTCTTGCGGGCCTTTATGACATCCGCCTCGGTATCGACACAGATGTAGTCCGAGTTCTCATATTCCTCGCGCGATATGCCCCAGATGTAGTAGTGGTCGCGTCCCTCGACATCTTCCTTCGTCTTGTTGACCGATTGGCAGAATGCATCGTTGACCTTCAGGTGCAGCCCCTCGATATCCTTGAACCAGACCATGTCTGGCAGCGTATTGATTGTCCGTTCGAGATAATTCGAGGTCAGCCAGGCATCTTTGCGCGCTTTCTGTCGCTGCTGCAGCCGGGCAAAGTGGAACCGCGCGAGCTCCGGCGTAAGCTCTGCCTCCCAGAGCTCGTCGATACGATCAAGCGCCTCTGCCGGAAACGCCTGCGGATGTGCCGCACAGACGATGACCGTCCCCTGCGTCCCGACAGCCGCCCGTAGCGCCGCGATCTCCACAGGATCATCCGTCACTGCTATGACCACACCATACTCCGACGCCACGATCTCCCCGATATCCATGACCACATGGAATGCATGGGTGAACCGTGCCAGCGGTGCCATCGCCCGCCATATATCCAGGATGTCTCCCCCTACGCCCCTGGTCCATATATCCATCAAGACATGATACATAGTTGTCTCCCCCCCAGAACTATGCGAATCTATATTTTGAATTCTACGTATTTCTTCTCATTCCTTTTATTACGTTAAAAATCATGGACTTTATCAATTTTTTTCTGACCCTGCCAGACACGAGGCATCTGTAGGGCCGCAAAATCAACAGACGGGCTCACCAGCCGTCATCTGCTGCACCTTATATGGCACACCCCCGGCTCCACGCCTCGATGATCTTCCAAGATACCATTCCATTTCATGTTCAAAGTGCATATACAATCATATAATAGTACAAGCCGTGCGACTTTTCTGCCGCACGGCTTGCTTTCTGTCTGTATTTTTCACCATCAGGCCCTGGCTCAAACATAGCGGAAATCCGCGAGCTCCCAGGCCTCGCCGGTCACATTCTCCATCGGTGCATCGGAGTACAGACGCAGCTCTGGCACGATGTTCTTCTGCGGGAACACGTAGAGGCTCGCCACCTCGTCGCCGTGCTGAAAGAATGCCTCCACGGCCGTGCGGTCGACGAATAGCTGCAGCGACAGATGCTCGTCTGCATAGAGGCGGAACTTGCGCACGCCCTTGCCGCCGAGCTGCAGGTCCGTGCGGTCGATCGTCATGGTCTGCGCCGTGCGGTCATAGATGAATTTCAGCCGCTCCAGGCCATAGGCGAGCTCGAGCGTCAGATGCTGAGCCTCGCCGAGCGTGATATCCATGATGACCTCCGAGCCCTCATAGAGATCCGCCTCGAGGCTGCACGTATCATCAGCGTCGATGCTGAACGCCGTCTCCTGCAGGCGCAGCGCCCGCAGTTCGCGCGCCGGCTGAGCGTATATATGACCCTGACGCAGCGTCAGCACGCGCGGCAGCGTCAGGCAGTACATCCAGCCCTGCTCCGCCGTCGGATAGTCCGCATCGCGGTCCGGCATGCCCATCCAGCCTAACATGATGTGGCGCCCCTCATGCTGGAACACCTGCGGCGCATAGAAATCGAAGCCGTGATCGAACTCCTGGAATTTGCCATGCGCGAGCATGTCCATGCTGTCGAGCGACATCTTGCCGGCGATATAGCCGGACTCGTAGAGATTCTGCCGGTCGTACTCGCGTGCCGGGAGGCCCTGCGGACAGAACGCCAGCACATCGTAGTCGCCGAAATGCATGATGCCCGGACACTCCCACATATAGCCGAAATCTCCGAGACGCGTCGCGAGCTCGCCCATATTCTGCCAGCTGCCATCGTCCGCCTCGCGGTATATGAGCACGGTCCCGCGCTCGCCCGGAGTGCCATCGCTGAGCTGCTCCGCCTGCGCGCCGAGCACCATATAGCGGCGGCCATGCCGCCGGAACAGATACGGGTCGCGGAAATGGCCCGTTATCCCTGCGGGGCTGTTCGGGATGACGATCTCCTGCTTCTGGATCGTGCCATCGCTGCGCAGCACGCCGAACCGCTGGGCCGGCGTCCGCACGCCCTGCTCGTCTTTCGCGTTGCAGGTGTAGAGGACGCGCAGCTGACCGTTCTCGACCGTGCCACAGCCCGAGTAGCAGCCGTCCTTGTCATGCACATCGCCCGGATGCATGGCCAGCTCCGGCACACTGTACGTGACGAAATCCCGCGTATGCGTGTGCGCCCAGCATTTGTTCTTATGCTCGCAGCCGAGCGGATTCCATTGATAGAATATATGATACTCGCCGTTATAATAAACCAGACCATTGGGATCATTGATGAGCCCGAACGGCATCTCGAGATGGAAGCGATTATGCCAGCGATGCGTGAATGGCAGTCCCTCGCGCACCCGTGCATTGATGCCCGCCCGATCGAATTCCCTGCCAATCTCCTGCATGATATCCCTCCTTCGTATTACAAGCTGCCCCCTTTGGGGGAAGTGCCGAGCATAGCGAGGCAATAGGGGTGGCGAAATACTAACTTACGTTACGGCAACACTTTGACTGACCGGCTACTTAGGCTTTTCGACTGGTGGGCCGTTTATGCTTTAGCACTCCAGTTCATTTACTGACTCGCCACCTCATCCGCCCTACGGGGCACCTTCCCCATAGGGGAAGGCTCCGCTCTCAGTCTTCCTCCGGTTTGAACAGCGTATAGGTCAGCGCGAAAGCGATGATGAAGCCGATGGCGTTGACCAGGATGTAGGCTGGCAGCTGGTTCAGATAGAGCAGCGTGCCCGGCAGGACCGTGATGCCCATGCCTGTGCCCGCGAGGCCGAGGAAGCTCGCCGTGCCGCCAGCGAAGGCACCGCCGACGAGGCCATAGATGAACGGCTTCATGAAGCGCAGGTTGATACCGAAGATCGCCGGCTCCGTGATGCCGAGGAACGCCGGTACTGCCGACGAGATGTAGAGTGCGCGTTTCTTCCTGTTTTTCGTCTTTGCCGCGACAGCGACCGCTGCACCGCCCTGCGCGATGATCGCGCCCGTGATGATCGCGTTGAACGGATCGACGCCCGTCGAAGCCAGCAGCTGGACCTCGAGCGCATTGAACACATGATGCACGCCGAATACGACGATGACCTGCTGCAGACCGCCAACGACGAAACCGCCGATACCGAACGGCAGCGTCAGGAACGCCTGCACAGCGCCAAATATGCCAAGCTCGATCGTATGCATGATCGGGCCGACCACGAGCAGGCCGAGCAGCATCGAGATGAACAGCGTCAGGAACGGCGTCACGATGAGGTCGATGACATCAGGCACGAACGTCTTCAGCCATGCCTGCAGCTTGGCCGCGAATATACCGAGGATGAGTGCCGGCAGCACCGATCCCTGATAGCCGACGACCGGCACCGTGAATCCCAAGATATCCATATCGATCGGCTGTGCCGTGCCACCCGCGATCGCATAGGCATTCGGCAGCTGCGGGGCCACGAGCATGAGGCCGAGCACGATACCGATGACCGGCGTCCCGCCGAAGCGCTTCATCGTCGACCAGCAGACGAGCGCCGGCAGGAAAGCGAATGCCGTATCCGTCAGTATCTGGCTCATCGTCAGCAGGTTCGGGCTGAACTCCACGCCTAGGCTCTGCGCCGCACCGCGCAGGCCCATGAAGAGTCCGGTCGCCACCAGCACGGGGATGATCGGCACGAAGACATCGCCGAGCGTGCGGGAAATCTTCTGCACGAGCGTCATCTGCGCATAAGCCTCAGCCTTGTTGTTGCTGGCCCCTGCGAGATTCGTGCCCGCGACGAATTCATCATAGACCTTGTCGACGAATCCGGTGCCCAGGATGATCTGGTACTGAGCCGCCGCATAGAACTGGCCCTTGACGCCATCGATATTCTCGATCGCTTTCTCATCAACCTTCGACTTGTCGTTCAGTATCAGGCGCAGGCGCGTCGCACAGTGCTCCGCACTGCGGACATTGTCCATGCCGCCGACGAAACGCTCGATGAGCTGGGCGACCTGCTTCTCGAGCGGCAGATCAGACAGTGCCGCCTGAGCCTCCGCCACAAGAGCGACCTTGTCCTCGGCAGCCGATCCGGACTCCTCGGCAGCTGCCGCATTATCCGAGCTGACCTCCTGCCCCGCGAGCGCGACCGTGATCCGGCCATAGTCCGCCGCATTCGTCACGACGACCGGCGTCGTCGTATCGTAGCCGGCCGCCTTTATGGCTGCCGGATCGAACTCCAGCAGCAGCTGGCCTTTCCTGACCTTGTCGCCCTGTGCCACATGCCCCGTGAAATGCTCGCCATTCAGCTTCACCGTATCGAAGCCGACATGCACGAGCAGATCGATGCCGTCATCGCTGTGCAGGCCGATGGCATGCAGCGTCGGGAACAGCACCGATACCTCGCCGTCAAACGGCGCATAGAGCTTCCCCTCAGGCTCGCGCACCGCAGCGCCGCGGCCCATGGCCCCACCGGCGAAAGCCGGATCACTGACCTCGCTGAGCAGGATCAGCTGCCCCGCCAGCGGACTATCCAGACGAATGTCCTTCATTTTCTTTCCCCCATTCCATCGGCCGCCGCCCCCGCAGCTGCCGACGCCAGAACCGAAAACACTTCTTTTAGATTTAGCTAGTGGATAGGTTATGATTACATATGATGGACTCCTCATGTAGTAGTTTCGCGCTCTCGCGCGCCTTTACCTGCATGTGAAATCAATTCCATATTCATAATATAAAAGAATTGCGCGCATTTGTCAAGGATTATTCGGCAAAATACGCGCAAAAAATACTGATACTGATTTCATATCAACGATAAGCTGGGGACACTGAGAAAGAAAATCCAATACAGAAGGAGCCAAATGGCCTTAGCTAATACTTTAATCAAACTTATTTATAGTCTGCTGTAGGAGTAATCACAGCATAGCTATCTTTTTAAAGGCCTCAGGAGTCATGCCTGCCATTTCCGCTGCCTCGGATATCGTAATCTTTCCGAGCTGAACCATCTTCTTAAAAGCCGATATCTCGCCACGCTTCTCGCCCTCTTCGCGGCCACGCTTCTCTAGTATATCTGAATAAAGTTCATATGCTTTTCCGCCCATGATGCCATCTACTCCTTTCTTCACTGACTCGTCATTCCGGAAGATGTGATTATCTACTTCGCGCATCAGGTCCACCAGGTCGATATATACCTTTGCCTGCTCCGCTGGGGGGAGTTCCTCCTCCAGACGCTCCTGCAATCGACGGAAGTCTACCAGTATCTTTTCTTTTTCAGCAATATCCATGCCGCCGACTCGATGCAGTGCTTTCTCGTAATGCATCGCATAGAACGGTACTAGGAATAACAGCTTCTTCTGGAAAATATCGTCCTGCGTGTAGTCCTGTGCAAACATCGTAGCCGTAGTATAGGTGACTTCCTGTCCATCCGGCAGAAATCAGCTATGAGTTATGCTAATTTGCTCGAATTTAGAGGTGCCGCTACTAACCGGCCTAAAAAGATGCCTCAAGCCGTGTAGAATATGGGCGGAATGGGATTTTTATACCCACATGTTTGCCAGAAGAGCCCTATTTTTATGCAGCAGCTGCGTATATCATTTTTTCCTCTGGTAGCTCGTCCCCGCCTCGGCGGCCATGATGCCGTCAGTCGATGCAGGCATATCCTCGCCGAGGATATAGGCGCGGAGGTACTTATCCAGCCGCGATTTGGCCTTGAATGAGGGCAGCGTCTCGCCGTAATATTTCTCTAGGAATGGGCGGGCCTTCTTCATATCCGCCGTAGCCTTCAGCTCGGTGAAGCGATTGAAATCATCGAGATTGTCTATATTCGGATGTGCGTCCATGAGCGCCATGAATTTCACTTCATCGAGCCCCAGAGCAACACAGATGCGTTTCCTCTCCTGCTGTTCAGCGTCATCCATGCGCTCGGTTATGAGGTCAGTGAATGACTGCACCTGCGCGAGATCGACCTCCCCCATCTCCATATCGTGCAGCAGGATATTCGCGTACCTCTGCCGGTCGCGCGGCAGCGCGGCAAACTGTCTATGCAGCATATCCCGCGCCTGGGAGATAATATCGGCATCGCCCGCGAGCATGGCGGTCTTATACCGCTTGAAATTCGCCTCCATGTAGTCCTGGTCGATGGCCTCGTTTTCCTGCTCCGTAATGTAGGGATGGATATCAAAGGGAGCCTCCGTATCGCCGCCACTGCCGCCGCCAGACGAGAGTTCCTGATAGCGCGTCAATAGTACGCGATAGATATGCTCATCAAAGGCCAATTCCTCATGCCATTGCGGCTCCTCGTCCGGCTCAGAGTCATAGACGAGCCTATCCCAAGTAAAGCCCTGCAGCCGCGCCGCCGTCAGATTCTCGCTCAGATGATTGAACTGCTGCACGAAGCGGCGCACATCTGCCTTGTCACTAGGCAGGCTGGCGAAATCTGCTATACCGGCATTCGCGAAAATATCGCGAATCTCTGTGTAGGCATGATTCATCGCCCGGATGCGCTCGGGCAAGCGCTGTACGAACAGCCCGCGCGGGCCGTTCCCGGCATAGAGCTCGACCGCCTGTTCTATATTCCGCTTCATCGTATGCGGCTGACGGTAGTAGCGAATGATGCCGAATGGCTTCAAGTCCGAGTCAAGAACGCGATTCGTGCGTGAGAATGCCTGTATTAGCTGCTCATAGCGCAGCACCTTGTCGAGGAACAGGGTATTCACCCACTTCGAGTCAAAGCCCGTGAGCATCTGGTCGACCACGATGAGCAGGTCGAGCCGCTCCTTTTCACGCCCCGGCTGATTGAGGCCGATATAGTTGCCCTTGTGCGCGAGACGATCGGATATATCCCTCTTCATCGCTGCAAAGGTCTGCACTTTATAATTCTGGCCATAGCGCTCATCGTAGTCCTGCACTATCTCCGTCAGTGCCTCTTCCTTCGTCAGCGCTCCCTCGTTGTTGTCGATATTCGGATCGAAAAGCGCCGTGACCGCGAGCTCGGGCAGCATTTCCTTTATGAGCCGGTAGTAGGCGACCGCCTCCGCGATGGACGAGGTCGCGAGCAGCGCATGGAACTGCACCGGCGTACTGTGCGTGAGCTCCTCGAAGCGCTCGCCGATATCGCTGACGACCGCCCGGCGGTACTCGTCGCTATCGTACTGGCTGCGCGGTATGTAGTCCTCGATACCTTTTTGATACTCGCCCGCCTCGTCTATGTAGCCTGCCATGCGGACGGCCTTTTTATCCATATAGTGATTATATATAGCGAGCTTCTTCTCATCACCGCGCGCCTCGGCCAGGCTGCTCGCATGAGCCCGCGCGAGTGCGACTGCTTCACGCAGCTTATGGTCGGGCCAGACCATGACCTGCGTCGGGTCGAAGCCGAGCACATTCTTATCCCTTATGCCATCGGCGAGGCTGTAGCGATGTAGCTCATTGCCAAAAATCTCGGCCGTCGTCGTATCCTTCTTCGCATTGGCCGTCTGTATAGGCGTGCCCGTGAAGCCGAAGAAAATAGCATCGGGCAACGTCGCCTTTATATGCACAAGCATATCGCCGAAGGTCGAGCGATGCGCCTCGTCGATGATGAAGACGACGCGCTTCGCGCGGATAGCCTCGATGTCAGCCGCGTTCGCCTCCGTCGCCTCGATGCGGCTCATCTTCTGTATCGAAGTCACTATGAGCGTATCGTCGGGCTCATCGCTCACGAGCTTCGCGAGCAGGACCTGCGCACTCTCCGTGCCCTGCACGCTCTCATTGTCATCGGCGAAGTTCTGATACTCCAGCAGCGACTGCGTGCCGAGCTCGATGCGGTCCATGAGGAATACTACCTTGTCGGCATCGTGCGAGGCCGCTATGAGCTGGGCCGACTTGAAGCTCGTCATGGTCTTGCCGGAGCCCGTCGTGTGCCATACATAGCCGCCGCGCTGCTGATGACCGCCCCAGTCGGCGCGCGCCACGGCATCCGAGATGCGCGACGCCGCATAGTACTGGTAGCTGCGCATGACCTTCAGCACGCCGTCGGTCCTATCCGCCACGGTGTAGAAACCTATGAGCTGATGCGCCATCGGTATCGAGAGCAGGCTCTCGAGCACCTCGCTCCAGCGCTGCACAGGCTCATTATCCGCATAGCCCCAGTGGAAGGCAAAGGCGGGCAGGAAGCGCCCCTTCGGCCCCGGGTTCGCAAAGTAGATAGTCTCATCGGGCGTCATGCAGACGAATACCTGCACGAGCGACAGGATGCCGCTATAGACGCCCTCGCCCATGTACTTCTCTATCTGATAATAGGCCTGCTGTACCGGCACGCCGCTGCGCTTCAGCTCGATATGGATGACCGGCATGCCATTGATGAGCAGCAGCAGATCGCCGCGCCGGTCGCTATTCAGCGCCGAGAGAGTCGGGAAAATCGGCTGCTGCGCTATCTGGTAGCGGCTCTTGCCGGCCGCGATCTCGAGGCGGTTGTAGATGGCCAGCGAGACCTCGTGCCCGAGGTGCAGCGAGTCGGCCGGATTGTCGCGGCGGATGGCGATGGAGCCGCCATTGATGAAGCCATTCAGCGCGACGGGCGTCGCGAGTGCCGCGACCTGATCGAGTATCTGCTGCATCTCGGTCTCGGAGAGCGGTACGTCGTTCAGCTGGTCCCGGCCGCGATTGTTCTCAAAGAGGATTTTCGCCCAGTTCGCGACGAGCTGCTCGGGCGTTGGCCGCTCGAGCACCTCCTCCCAGCCGTAGCTACCGAGGAGCTTCTTCACCACGGCGGCCTCGAACGCCGCCTCACTCTGGAAAGACTCAGACATGGTGAACCTCCTTTAGACAAACATCTTGGCGAGCAGGGATTGCTTTACGGCTTGCAGTTTCGCGAGTTTTTGCTGCTCGGCTGCTATGATATCATCTTGCTTGTTGAAAAAGGCCCCTATCTTATGTTGTTCATCTGGTGATGGTACTCTGAATTTGTAGTTCAATGCCTCATCCAGCTTCAAAACCCTATTTCTACCGGCGCCACCTGGTGACGATAACGTAAGATGATGATGAAATCTTTCATCCAAGATAACATATTTTAGAAACTCAGGACATAATGCTTCTGATAGCGTAAATTGAGGAAAGCGATGTGACACAAGCTTTCCTGCATCATTTTCGTCTGTAATTGCTACCGCATGCTCCCAGGAAAAAGTAATATTGAAAATCAATTTATTAGCTGCGACGCGGTGCATCTGCGCTGTCTCTAGCTCATGACCAGCTGGCACATATTCATGGAATGTTCCCTTCGCATGACTGCGAATACCAAGGCGGAAATAGCCATCATGAGGTGTTTCTACTGGGTCAGAATAGCTTTCTACTATATCTCCAAGCCTCTGTTCCTTCCATTCGCCTGTAAATCCCTGAAAGCGAATTTCCGGCACGCGGGCACCGGCTTGCGGGAACATTTTTTGCAGCAAGGATTGTTTGAGAGATTGTAGCTTGTTGTATTTATGAGTTTGTTGCTCGATTAGGACATCCAGTTCACTCAAAACTTTTTTAATCTTGTGCTGCTCCTCTACGGAAGGAAAAAGTGCAGTAATATCTGCCAGCATATTCACTGCTAATCCTGGCTGAGCTGACTGAGTGGAATACATGCCTAAGTCCATCTCGCCTAAGCAATAGTAAAGAAATCGCGTATCGCTATTCTTATTTCCTTTTACTGCTATGGCATGTTCTGTGAAATATGCTCTACCTTTTGAGTATTTCATATTACCACATAGAGCCCCTTGACGGCCTATCAATGCATACTCGCCATCGTGGTTATAATGATTTACATAGCCTCTAATACCATTTCCACCAAAAGCAGGATATTTTCCAACTGCTTTTATCTCATCTGAATTTATCGCATTGCCGCTCTTAAATTCATCAGTCATTTCACTAATACTATGTGACTGCCACTCGTCCGTAAATCCCTTAAACCGTATCTCCGGCACTTTTCTCTTTTCGTCCATCGTGCTCACCTCACTCTGACTTCAGCAGGCTTTGCAGGGTCTTTACGCCCTGCAGGTCGTATTCGCTGCCGGTGAGCTCGCTGAGCAGCTGGGCTAGCTCGGCTCCGTCGGCCTTTATGTCCTGCTCGATGGCGGGCAGGGACTTTGCGTATTTCTGTACGAGCTGACGCATGGCCTGCTCGAATTCACTCAGGCGCTGCTCCATGAGGGCGAGGATGTGCTGCTCGAGCGGAGCTATCCACTTCGCGTGCAGCAGGTCGTCGGCCTCGGCGTCAGTCAGGTGCTCGATGCGGTCGATGGTCTTTTGCTCGAGCTCGGCTTGCATATCCTTTATCTCGCTGTCAAGAGCCGCCTTGCGCTCGATGGTCTGGATGGCGAGGTTCACGGCATGCTCCCAGCTACCTTCTTGCTGGCTTTGCTCTTGCGCGATGGCCTCGAGGCGACTCATGATTTCCTTCTTCGTGTAGGTTCCGTTCTTAGAGGCCTGCATGGCCTTCCAGTTGACCTCGAGATGGAGCAGACGAAATTGTTTCTTCGCCGCCGTGCCCGTGAGCTCCAAGTACTCATGCAGGGACTGGGCCTCAGGTGTCTCGAGGTCATCAAGTATGGTCTGCCAAGCGGCTTTGAGTTCCTTTTTCTGGAACTTCGTGTGATCCTCGCTGACGGCATCGCTCTCGAGCTGCTCGGCACTCAGGCTGCTCAGTATGTCGCTGAGCGTCTCCGCGCAGGCGGCGCTGGCGGCCTCCTGCGCGCGCAGGGCGGCGAGGTCGTCGGGCAGTAGCCACTCCTGCACGAGCGCGAAGGGCAGTATGCGGCCCTCCCAGCCGTCCTGCTGCTCGGTCTCGTGGCCGTCGCTGTCCTTTTTGATGACCAGGTGCGGCTGGACGGTGCGCACGGCGTCGGCCTCGTCGGTCTGTATCATCTCGAGGTCGGCGGCGATGGTCCGCCAGGCGTCGTCGAGCTCCTGATAGGCGTCGTAGGCGTCCAGCAGCGGCACGCCCGCGCAGCGCCGGAATACGTCGCCGGCGATGTGTTCCTCCTCGCTCGCGAGGGCGACGGTCTGCCGCCCGGCCACGAGGCGCGCGTGCAGGTCGGTGGCGAAGCCCGCGAAGTGGTCGCGCAGCTGCTGCGTGAGCGCGACCGCGCTCGGGTGCGTCGCGATGGTCGTGGCGATGTCGTCCGTGCGCACGGTGTAGTAGGCATCATTCAGCGACGCGAACAGGTCGTCGCGCAGTCCCGGTAGCGCTGTCCACTCCGCGGCGTAGCGGTCTAGCTCGGCCGCGGGTATACCGCCCTGCATGAGGGCATAGAGGTCCCACGGCTCCTCGGCGGCCGCGGCGTCAACGTAGCGCGGGATATTCAGATTGTAGTCGTTCTGGCGGATTTCTGCCTTGGACACGAGACGGGAGAACTGGGCGCAGTCGCGCTTCTCGCGGTAGGTGTCGACGATGCGGCGGATGTCCTTGGCGCGCAGGGCATTCTTCTTGCCGACCTTCGCATAGCCTTGGGCGGCATTGATGATGAGGACATCGCTCGCGTCGCGCTTTTGGCGCAGTACCATGATGAGCGTCGGTATCGAGGTGCCGAAGAAGATATTCTCGGGCAAGCCGATGATGGCCTCGATCTGGTTGCGTTCGATGAGCTCGCGCCGGATGTCGTACTCCTCGCCGCCGCGAAAAAGGACGCCGTGCGGCAGAACGATGCACATTATGCCGTCAGGCTTCAGATGGTAGAGGTCATGTAGCAGAAAGGCGTAGTCGGCCTTCGACTTCGGCGCGAGGCCATAGCTCGCATAGCGCGGGTCGCTCTCCTTATTCTTCGGGTCCCAGTGCTGGGAGTAGGGCGGATTCGAAACGACGGCATCCACGCGCAGCGCCTCGTATGTAGTCTCGCGGTTCTCCTCGGTGTCGAAATACGGCCAGTCGGCCTCGAGCGTGTCGCCGCGGCGGGCCGTGATATTCTGCGCACTGATGCCGCGCATGACGAGATTCATGCGCGTGAGGTTGTAGGTATTTTCCTTTAGCTCCTGGGCGTAGTACTCTATCTGGTCGGCGCGGCCCGTCTCGCGGGCCACCGAGCGGCCGATATTCAGCAACAGCGAGCCCGAGCCGCTTGTCGGGTCGTATATCTTTATCTGCTGGCGGTCGCGCAGGTGATAGGCGACTATGTCCGACATGAGCAACGAGACCTCATGTGGCGTATAGAACTCGCCCGCTTTCTTGCCTGCGTTCGCGGCGAAATTACTGATGAGGTACTCGTAGATGAAGCCGATAACATCGTAGTCCTGCTTCCGGTCCATCGGTATCTCGTCGATGAGTGCGAGCAGGCCGCGGATGGCCTTCGTCTGCGCGCCGGTGGAGTCGCCGAGCTTTGAGAGGCCTGTGCTGAGTGAGTCGAGTATGCCCTCGAATACGCGGCGCTTTTTCTTATCCTCCTGTGAGGGATGATGCGGGTCGACTGGCACTAGCAGTCGATTGAAGGCCGATAGCGCCTCGCGCACGTCGGCCACGCTGAAGGCGCCCTTTTTCTCTCGCCAGGTGGAGAATAGATTGTCGTAGCCGATAAAGTAACCAAGAGCCCGCTGCGCCCAGAGCAGATCGTCGGCGTCGAGATTCTTCTCCGTCATATCGGCGAGCTCGTCCTCCGCGACGCCCTGCTCGCGCCAGAAGGCAACCTGCCGCTCGGAAAGGAATTTGTAGAACATGAAGCCGAGGATATAGTCCTTGTACTCATTCGCTTCGATGCGCGACCGCATCTTGTTCGCCGACTGGAATATCTTGTTCGCTAGCTGCTGCTTGTTCATGGTTGCCCCTTATATCGCCAGAGCTAGGTATAGGCTATGGCTCCTGCTTTAACTCATCCAACAATTCTTCTATACTATGATAGGTCTTATATTTTTCCGGATGTTTCTTCATGTCCTCATGTTCGGCCAGAGCTTGGCATGTTTCAGCGTTAGGCTCTTCCTCTCGCTCTTCTTCATTTCTCACCATCATAGCCCCCCATCCTGATATTTGCTTCACTGCATGAGCAGGTTCTGGAACCTCGTGTATTGTTTCTGGAACATGAGGTTGACGGTGCCGATGGCACCATTGCGGTGCTTCGCTATGATGAGCTCCGTGACGCCCTGGTTCTCGGTGTCTTTGTCGTAGTAGTCCTCACGGTAGAGGAACATGGCTATGTCAGCGTCCCGCTCGTGGGATTCTGCCTCGTTCACTCAGGCACCATTCCCATCTACAAGCTGCAATGGGAAAAGTCCGTATCGTTCATTCCACTCGTCTATACTCAGCACTTCAATCGAATCAATCATCGTTTCCGGCATCGCGACCTGCTTTTGGAGCGCAAATGGCAATCGCGCGGCTAACAGCTCACGAACGTGTTTTCTTAGGACTATATCGCCATTCGAGCACTCCAGTATATAGACATAGTGCTTCTTCTTCGCTAAGCCGCGGTGCATCGCCTGTAGGAATTGCAGGCTATTGAAGTACTTCAAGGCCACATTGTTTATCCGCTTGTCCTCCATGGGACGAAAGGCTTCGGGATGGCTGGCTTGTGGCAGATTCGCATTCTTGTACTCGACCAGCAGCAGCTCATTCTCTGTCTCCGCGACGAAATCAACATCTCTGAGAATGAACAGTCCGGCCGCATGGAATATATCATGTATGCTATCGGTGGCCCATAGGGCAGCGGAGAAATCTATTTTGCAGGAATGGTTTTCATCGCCAAAAATCTGGCTCATCTCACTCACCTACCTGCAGATGATACACTTCGTCTAGCAGCCGATCGAAGGTCTGCATTATCGCATTGTGCTCCAAATCGGCAAAATGCGGCTTCGTTTCGCAGCTTACGGCACCTGCTTCATTCGCGTATAACGAATGGTAGGCTAGTTGGTCGCCCTGTTTCCTGCGCACTTCAAAATATTTGGCAAAAATGTAATTATGCGTACTCAGGAATATCTGCACGCCATGACGGGAAAGCTCTAGCAGACATTCGACCAGTATCGGTAGAAAATCTGGATTCAGGTTGGCCTCAGGCTCATCCCATAGCAGGATACTATCCGTAGTGATGCTCTCATTCATCAGTAGCTGCCAGAGCAAGCCGATCTTCTTTATCCCCTCGGCCTCGACGGAGAACTTCACCATGCGGCCATCGTTTTTCCTGATATAGAATTCTTCATTCTCTATGACGACCTGGCCGTCCATGACCTGCTCCAGATGAGGCATTATCTTCGCCGCTATATCCGGTACGTCGCGCAGTTTCCACTGATTAGCCTTGGTGATGATATCCAGCAACGTCTGGTCGAAAGGAAAATCTTGATATTTATCCGCCATCGCCAAAAGGCCTTTGGCATGCGTCAGCATATCCTTGACCGGGATATATACCATGCTAGGAACATCCGGCGAATAGATAAAGCGATAGCAATCATTCGAACGAAAATTATGCGGGACGACCGTTACAGCATAGTTTTCGTTGCCTGTATCAAGCTGGATTTCGCTTTCTTGCTTGGCCTCATCGCGAAGCAATCTAGGATCATGTCCGCGCACGCCAAAGCACGAATAAAACGATTCTCGGCCCTTGCTTGGCATCAGCGAGCCGACGTACAGGAGTTTCAGCAGCTGCGTCTTGCCCGTGCCATTCTTGCCGATTACGATATTTACTCCCGCTGACGCTGCTATATCCGTATGCTCAAAAACCGTGAAATTCCGAATACAGATGCGCTCTATATATCGCATATTCATCCTCCATAAGTGTATCAGCTATAACCTCAGAGCCAATCACTAACCGCGGTAGAAACAGCGAAATATCACTGCATGAGCAAATTCTGGAACCTCGTGTATTGTTTCTGGAACATGAGGTTCACGGTGCCGATGGCGCCGTTGCGGTGCTTCGCTATGATGAGCTCCGTGACGCCCTGGTTCTCGGTGTCTTTGTCGTAGTAGTCCTCGCGGTAGAGGAACATGACGATATCGGCGTCCTGCTCGAGGGAGCCGGATTCGCGCAGGTCGGAAAGCATCGGGCGCTTGACCTGGCGGCTTTCGACGGAGCGGGACAGCTGCGACAGGGCGATGACGGGGACATCGAGCTCGCGGGCCAGTGCCTTGAGCGAGCGGGAGATCTCGGAGACCTCCTGCTGGCGGCTGTCGTTGTTCTTGCTCGCGCGCCCCTGCATGAGCTGCAGGTAGTCGATGATGATGATGTCGAGACCGTGCTCGGCCTTCAGCCGGCGGGCCTTCGAGCGCAGCTCGCGGACGGTGATGCCCGGCGTATCATCGATGTAGATGTTCGTATGCGAGAGCTTGTCGGCGACGCTGACGAGGTTCGTCCACTCCTCGACCGACAACTCACCGGTGCGCAGGCGCTGGGAGTCGATGAGCCCCTCAGCTGCCATGAGACGCTGCATGAGCTGGGATTTCGACATCTCGAGGGAGAAAAAGGCCACCGTCCCGCCATGCAGGCCGATATAGCTCGCGATGTTCAGCGTGAAGGCCGTCTTGCCCATCGACGGACGGGCAGCCACGATGATGAAATCCGAGGGCTGCATGCCGGCCGTCATCTTGTCGAGGTCGGTGAAGCCGGTCGCGAGACCAGTCAGCGCGCCCTGTGCATTCGCGACCTGATCCAGATGCTTCATCGTTTCCATCGCGATGTCCTTGATGGACTCGAATCCGCTCCCGGACCGGTCGCCCGCCACGGCCAGTATCTTTTTCTCGGCGTCGTCCATGATATTGTCGACGTCGTCCGCTTCCTCATAGGCAGCGGAGGCGATCTCGGTCGCCGCATCGATCAGGTGGCGCAGCTCGGATTTCTCCCGCACGATTTTCGCATGATAGGTCACATTGGCCGCCGTCGGTACAGACTGGGCCAGCATCGTGACGAACGATATGCCGCCTACTTCCTGCAGCTGGCCCTCTTTATTCAGCTCATCAACGAGCGTGACGAGATCTACGGGCTTCCCCTCGGACTGGAGCTTCTGGATAGCCTCGTAGACGATACGATGCGCCGGCCGATAGAAATCCTCGGGGCGCAATATCTCCTGCGCCGCCACCACAGCCTCTTTGCTGATGACCATGGCGCCGAGTACGGACACCTCGGCGTCTACATTATGTGGCGGTTGACGATCCTCCGGCATCGCTGCTGTCTCCCTTCATGTGCAAAGCCGTGCTGACGCGGCAGACAACGTCCCTTCGCGCGTCATCGCGGTCCGTGAGGGGACCAGCGGCTACGGGGATCTCTTACTCCGCTGCATTCAGTCAGCAAATATCAGTTGGAAAGCCTCTTCGGCTGTATCTACGGGGTGGATGTCGAGACCGAGGTGCTCCTCGGGGATATCCTTCTCATTTTCGCGCGGTATGACCATGGTCTTGATCCCGGCCTGTGCAGCGCCATAGGCTTTCTCGAGCACGCCGCCGACCGGGCGCACGCGCCCCGCGAGCGAGATCTCGCCAGTGACGGCTACATCCTGGCGGATGAGCCGGCCGGTCACAGCGCTCACGAGCACGGCCAGTATGGCCGTACCGGCGGACGGGCCGTCGATATTGCCGCCGCCGATGACGTTGATATGCACGTCGTAGTCATGGATATCCTTGCCGGTCAGGCGCCGCATGACCGAGGCCGCATTGAATACGGAATCCTTGGCCATGCTGCCGGCCGTATCGTTGAAGCGGATTGTCCCCTTGCCATGCTCGGCATGGAAAGCCACAGCCTCGATCTCGATGACCGAGCCGAGGAAGCCGGCGACGCCGAGGCCGAATATGTGCCCCTGCTGAGCCGTATGGCTGGCCTTCTTCGTGACGAACTGGTAAAGGCGTCCCACGCGGGCGACCTCGTAGATATCATCGCGTGTGATCGTGAGACCGGCCCGCTCGGCAGCCACGCCGCTCAGCAGCTCATCGTGGCTGGCTTCATTCACGAGGCCGCTGCGCTCGAGCGCGAAGCTGTAGGCATCAGCGAGGATGCCGACGGCTTTGCGGCCCTCGACGGTATACTCGCTGATGAGCGCGGCCACCTCATCCGAGAGGCCGATGTGCAGCCGGGCAGCAGCCCGGTTCACGATCTCGACGATGTGCTGCGGCGTGAGCGGCTCGAAATAGATCTCGGCACAGCGCGAGCGCAGCGCCGGATTGATATGCGAGGCATCGCGCGTCGTCGCGCCGATGAGCACGAAGTCCGCCGGGGCACCTTTCTCGAACAAGTAGCGGATGTAGGGTGGCACCTTCTCATCCGTCGGGTCATAGTAGGCCGATTCGAAATAGGCCCGCTTGTCCTCGAGCACCTTCAGCAGCTTGTTCTGCAGCATCTCATCCATCTCGCCGATCTCATCGATGAACAGGATGCCGCCGTGGGCCTCCGTGACGAGGCCCGGCTTCGGCTCCGGGATGCCGCTGTCGGCATAGTTTTTCTGCGCGCCCTGATAGATCGGGTCATGTACCGAGCCGAGCAGCGGATTCGTCATGTCGCGCGGGTCCCAGCGCAGCGTCGTGCCATCCGTCTCGACGAAAGGCGCATCGGCCGCGAACGGCGATGAGTTCTTCTGCCGGGCCTCGGCCAGCACGAGCCGTGCGGCCGTCGTCTTGCCTACGCCCGGCGGCCCGTAGAGCAGCAGGTGCTGCGGGTAGGGCGACGACAGCTTCGCAAGCAGCGACTCGACGGCCCGCTCCTGTCCGACGATGTCCTCGAGCTTGCGCGGGCGCAGCAGCTCCATGATGGACTGGGTCAGATGGATCTTTTCGAGCTTTTCGAGCTGCTCGCGCTTCTTCGCGTCATGCGGCGACTCAGCGCCGGGCTTGGCCTCCTTGATGACCTGCGCCCGGATGTCGTCGACGTATTCGTCGTGCTCCTGCTCGAGTTTCTCATTGACCTTCTGCTCGATGCTGTCCTCGACCGCATTGCGTGCGCGGATGTCGGCGACTCGCTCAGCGAGCTCGGACAGGACGTCGGGCAGCTGGCTGTCGGTCGGCGCCGGCGCGAGCAGTGGGTCATTGTGCAGCACGCGCTGCAGCGCCAGCACGCGCTCGCCGCGCTTCGCGGAGCGCATGAGGTTCAGCGCGTTCAGCTTGCCAGCGGCCAGCACGAGCTTCTCGGTCCCCATCGTATCGACCAGAGCGGCATAGAGGGCGTTGATCTCGCGGTCTATAGGCTCCAGCGGCGGCAGCTCGGTACCGGCCTCCGGAGCCGGGGCCTGCTTGCCGGACCGCTTGAATATCTTATCCAGGAAACTCATCAATCAGCTACTACCTTTACTTTTATCGTACTCGTTATGGTCGGGTGGACCTTGATGACGGCCTCGTAGACGCCCTCACCGGTCACTTCGCCCTTTATGGTTATCTTGCGCTTGTCGATGTCGATGTTCTGCTTGGCCAAGGCATCCGCTACGTCCTTGCCCGTGACCGAGCCGAACAGCTTGCCACCGGCACCGATCTTCACCGGTATAGTGACCTCGACCTGCTTCAGCTGCGCCGCCATGAGCTTCGCCTCGTCGGCGGCCATGGCCTCGCGGCGCTTCTTCGAGCCCTCCTGAGCCTTGGCGACATTCAGGTTCTGCGAGGTCGCCGCCGCTGCGAGCTTGCGCGGCAGGAGATAGTTGCGGCCGTAGCCGTCCGATACCTCGACGATCTCACCCTTCTTGCCTATTTTCTTAACGTCCTGCAGCAGTATCACTTTCATCTTGATCATTCTCCTCTATGTATTTGCGGCTGATTGTTACAGCCTTGTCTTTGATCTCCTCGAGCGTCATATCGCCGCCACGCACCTGCGCGCCAGCCACATTCTGATGGCCGCCGCCACCGAAAGCCTCCATGATAACCTGGACATTCAGCTCGCCCGTCGAGCGCGCCGAGAGGCCCACCGTGTCCGGCGAAAGCTGCGATACGACGATGCTCATGCGCACCCCGTCGATGGACAGCAGCGCATCGGCCACCTGGGCCGCTATGATCTGGGCATTCGTCATGATTTCCGGGCAGGTGGTCACGATGAGACCGCCCTCGTACAGATGGGCTCTGGCCTCAGCCTTGGCGAGGGCCACCGATGTCTCATAGTCCGTGCGGAAAAGGTGGCGCACGACGACCGGATCGGCCCCGCTGCGCCGCAGATAGGCCGCCGCATCGAACGTGCGCACGCCGGTCTGCACGGCGAAATTCTTCGTATCGACGACGATGCCCGAGTAAAGGGCCGTCGCATCGAGACGCGAGAGCCGCAGATTATCATCGAAATACATCAGAAGCTCCGTCACGAGCTCGCTCGTCGAGCTCGAAGCCGGCTCGATGTATACGAGCAGCGGATTCTTTATGAAATCCTCGCTGCGGCGATGATGATCGATGACTATGACCTGGTGCACGCGGCTGAGCAGCGACGGCGCCGCTACGAGATGCGGGATATGTGTATCGACGATGACGAGCAACGGGTTCAGCGCTGTCAACGTCTCGGCCTCATCGCTACGCATGAATATGCCCTCATACTCCGGCTCATCATGCAGCAGGCTGGCGAATTTATCAATGCCCTCGTTCATATCGCTGAGCACGATATGCGGCTGCTTGCCGAGCTGGCGCACCATCTTCGCGACGCCGAGCGCCGCGCCGAAGCAGTCGAAATCCTCGTTATGATGGCCCATGATGAATATCTCATCCGCGCCTTCCATGATTTCCCGGATGGCATGTGCCACGACCCGGGCGCGGACGCGCGTATGCTTCTCGACCGCCTTGGCCTTGCCGCCGAAGAACTGGGTCTTGCCGCCGATGCCGACGGCCACCTGGTCGCCACCGCGGCCGAGCGCGAGGTCGAGCCCCGACTGCGCCTCGCTGCCGAGCTCGGCCATCGTCTGGCTGTCAGCAGCAGCCACGCCCATCGAGAGCGTGACCGGCAGGCGGTTCTTCGCGCTCTGCAGCTGGCGCACCTTGTCGAGCACGTCGAACTTCGTCTTTATCGCCCGGTCGAGGGCCGCGCGGTCCAGTACCGCGATATAGAGTTCCTCGGACACGCGGCGCATGAAGCCGCCGAGCCCCTGCATCCAGTTGTCGATGCACTGGTTCACGGCGAGCAGCAGCTGGGTGCGCTCCGCCTCGCCGAGGCCCTGCATGACCTCGTCGAAGTTATCGATCTGGATATAGGCCAGCACCGTGCGGCTCGCCTGATAGGCATTGTGCAGACGTTCCTCCGCCGTCACGTCCTGCATGTACATCGCCATGAGCGGCGGCTGATGCGGCGGCAGGGCGACCGGCCGGTAGAACACGTGGTAGTAATGCTCCTCGTGCCCGAACACATATTCGCCAGTCGTGCCCCATATAGGACCTATGATGATATTCGGCCAGACCTCGCGGACGTCCGTATCCTGCTCGAGCTCATGCCCGACGATTTCCTTGACGCGGGAGTTCGCCCATTGCAGGCGTCCCGCCTCATTGATCACGATGATGGACTGCGGCAGTTCCTCGACTGCATAGTTCACCATTTCATTCACGTTCTCGACGATGTTGCGGCAGTAGCGCTCGAAGCGGCGCGAGCGGTCGTGACAGCGCTCCCGGGCGAACGATACGAGGCAGATCCACAGCACGAAGGCAATGCCCGCCACATAGCAGTTATAGGAAGCCAGCACGCCGATCAACACCAGCATGATAGCCAGATGGATGGTCAAATCAATCCAGGCGGAAAGATTCCGCGGCATATAATCGCCCCATTCCAGTATTACCGCCTGAGTCTGCGGCGATAATCAAACACCATGTCTACCAGTCCTGTGAAAGCTACAACCTGAGCCAGAACGCCATTCATCAGGACGAGCACATATATGACGATACGGAAGAACGTCGCGAGCCGGTAATGCCGCATCACGCAGTGCAGCAGCGACAGCCCCTGCAGGAGGCCGGCCAGGATGGCCAGCACCTCGGCATTGAGCGACAGCTCATAGAGCCACGTCACATCGCGCGACGAGCCCCAGTAAAGGCCCACGAGCGCGAAGCCGAACACGTACAGGAAAGCATGCGGCAGGCGCCACTCCGCAAACGGCGGCAGCGACGGCACCTCCGTGCCGAGACGGCGCAGGATACGGCCGCCCAAGGCAAAGCCGACGACCGTATCGATGAGCCCCATGATGACGACGATGAGCGGCAGCAGCAGGCTCACGACATGGAGCCCCTGCTCCACCTGCTCACGGCTCTGCGACAGGCTGGCCGCATCGATACCCAGCTCGCTGTAGAGCTGGAACGAGGCATCGAACGACTGCGACAGCATATCGAGCTGCATCTGGAACGGATTGACCGCCGTCACCCAGAACAGCAGCGCGATAGCCAGCAGCTTCGCTGCCACCGAGCTCACGAAGCCGGCGGCGAATACGCGCGTGCCGCTCCAGCCCCGATGGAAGCCATAGCCCAGCACGAGCCCCGTCAAGCCGAACGACAGGACCAGCCGCAGCGACAGCAGCGGCTCGATGAGCATGGCCATGAGCACGGCGGACACAAGCACCGCCATGATGCCATAGCGCAGCCCCCGCCGCACTACTAGTACTATTATCGGCAGCGGCCAGCATACGAGTGCCACCATGCCCAGCACCGGCAGGTATACCGCCGCCAGGGCCAGCGCCACCGTCAGCGCCGCCAGGAGGCCGCTCTCCGTCAGCGGCCGCACCGCACGCCCATTCGCCTGATCCATCCATTCACCTCATATAGGAAACAATTCTCTAAGCCGCCCGTCCCGCGGACCCCCGCGGCAGCTATGGCTCAATCACTCATTTTTCGTAAACAGAGTATATTATAGCAGAAATACATCAGCTTGTCTTGCCAGCAGGTACTAAGTCCCGCCCCCTGACCGGAGCCGCCTGCAAGCGTGACAGCCCTTTTTTTCATCTGTAAAAAACACGCCCAAAGCTTGAAAGCCTCAGAAGAAGGTGTAGAATTTAGATATGCAGAAACTGCATTCACAAAAACCGGTACAGCTTTCGGAGGCAGCAGATGCTGCCCTGCTATTGTCTTCAGAAGGGAGAATCACCATGTCTTCTGCGTACAACGTCGTCCTGCATCATGCCAGCCTGCCTATGGCGGAGTTCCGGACCAGATATCAGGATCAGGCCCGGTATATCGGCTACTGCCAGGCTTGCAAGAACTACGACCATGTCTGGAGCTGCCCGTCGCTGCCGTTCTCGGTCGCAGACTACCTGGCCCCCTATCAGCAGGTGGAGATCATCGCCGCCCGCATCGATCTCGCGCCCGCGACCATCGCTGCGGCCGACACCCCGGAAAAAATCCGTACGACCGGCTATGACATCGTCATCACCGTCAAGCGCCAGCTCGAGGACCTCATGCTGGACCTCGAGCCGCAGCTGCCCGGCAGCCGCATGCTTTCCTCCGGAGGCTGCAACCGCTGCGAGCGCTGCGCCCGCGCCGACAAGCAGCCCTGCCGCTTCCCGGACCGTATGCGCTACTCGCTCGACTCGTTCGGCTTCGACCTCAGCGCCATCGCCCACGACCTGCTCGGCATCGACATCGAGTGGGCCCGCGACCGGCTCCCCGACCACTTCACCCTCGTCCATGCCCTCCTGCTGCTAAAGCCTGTGGAGTATGATTGGGAGCGTTTCCTGCAGGACACCGCCGCCAAATTTCGAAACTGAAGGTCATAAAAATTTGACAAGTCCCCCTGAAGGCTGGTACGCTTCAGAGGGACTTTTTGTCTTGGCTACACGATTTAGGAAAGGTTGGGATTATGCAGAAAGAACGTCTTTGGACTCCGGAATTCCTGAGCATGGGAGGTACGAACCTCCTGTTGTTCATGAGCCAGTACATCATGATTGCCGCACTGCCGATATTCATCATGGAGGAGCTCGGCGGCGGCGATATCGAAGCGGGCATGGCCATGACGGCCTTCCAGGTGGGGACCGTGCTCTGCCGCCCGCTCGCCGGCAAGCTCATCGATGCCGTACAAAAGCAGCGGCTCATGCTCGCCGCCACGATCGCACTGCTGCTCGTCATGGCGGCTTTCAGCGTGCTGCACGCCCTCACAGCCATCTATGCGCTGCGCTTCGCGCACGGGGTCATATTCGCCCTGTCGACGACAGCCGCGGCTACGATGGCCACGCTGGTGCTGCCGCCTACGCGCAAGGGCGAGGGCATCGGTTATTTCGCCCTGTCGACGAACCTGGCCATGGTCGTCGGCCCGCTCGTCGGCCTCCTCGTCATCGGCCACTTCGGCGGCGAGATATTCTTTCTGTCCATGATCGGTCTCGCTGTCCTGACGCTCGTCACCGCGAACTGCCGCCGGCTGCCGCAGGAGGTGACCGCACCGGCCGTGCGGGATCGCCATGGTTTCCACCTGACCGACTTCATCGAGCGGCAGTCGCTCGCGCCGGCCCTGCTCGGCGGTGCCGTCTTCTTCGCTTACGGCGGCATACTGACCTTCATACCGCTCTATGCGAAAAGCCTCGGCCTGCAGGCGGAGACAAGCCTGTTCTTCATGGTGTTCGCGCTCGTCATCGTCATCACGCGCCCGGTCATCGGCCGCGTATTCGACCGGCGCGGACCGGACTGGACGGTATATCCGGGCTTCCTGCTGTTCGCCATCGGCATGATCTGCTTCAGCCAGGTGGGCAGCGTAGCCGGCCTGCTCGGGTCAGCCGCTCTGCTCGGCGTCGGCTTCGGCGCGCTGTCGCCCGCTTTCCAGACGCTGGCCGTGCAGTGTGCGCCGCCAGCCCGTGCCGGCGTAGCGACCGCCACGTATTTCTGGTCGCTCGATATCAGCGTCGGCCTCGCAGCCCTGCTGCTCGGCCTCGTCGCCACGAGCTGCGGCTACGCCTTCATGTACGGCGTCGTCAGCACCATCGTCATCATCCTCAACACCGCCGCCTACACCCTCTGGCGCCGGGAAACGAACGAGGTGTCACGATGAATGAAGCATCCCCCTCTGGGGGAGGAGGACCGCGCTAGCGGTGGTGGGGGTGGCGAGCTAGTAACTTTACTCGAGTACTATCGCATAA
>CACXCN010000064.1 GCA_902766095.1 uncultured Selenomonas sp.
CCTAACAGAAAACCTATGCTAGAGGAACCGGCTTAGTTACAGGGGAAATCGGCATTTCTTGCCCACAGGGATGCCCGAAGAGCCATTATTACTGGCTATCTCATATGGAAGCCAGCAGTTCTGTTAGCACTGAGGCGCCATCATGAATATTTTCAAGCTATCCTATCGCATCTGCCGCCACAACTCGCGCGAGATATATAGAGGGTTCGGTCTGCATCACCTCTCCGACGTCACACAGTACTATGTGCACCCGCAGAATGAATCACCGCAGGGCACGACGACGCTGTGCCAGCCCATCGGCGAGGCAGTGGTACTGCTCACGACGCTCGTGCAGTCAATCCGCGCCGGTCATGGCGGTGGCGACATCTACTATGATGATCCCGAGGACCGTGTGCTGCTTGACATCATCGTGCCCGAGGACTACCGCGAGAACGGTGTCGTCGAGAGCAATGTCTATCGTTACCGGGCTCTGCTCGAGGGCAGCGCGCTGACCATCGCCGCCTATGATCCAGACGATGAGTACATCTACAGCACGATGGAGCACCTGCACCCGCTCTATAAACTGTTGCCGTGCTTTCTCGTACTACTCGCACACGATATTCATACGGATGCAGCCTTCGGTGAGCTGTTTGACCACTTTGCCGCGCTGCCTGTCATCGATGTTTTCGTGAATATTCACGAGGATTTCTACCAGAATCACAAGCATGACGAATTTGCCGTGAGCTACTGCGACCTCTCAGGTACCTCCACCGCCGGGCTCATGTCCTACTCCGCCCGTTATGGCGGTGTTGCCGCTGATGCTCCAGCTCCTGCAGTCCCTGCCGAGAAACCCATCATACGTTTCCCGGATGATGCTTTCACCCCTGAGCAGCGCGCTCTCGTCCCCCAGCTCACCCCCGAATTCCAGCTGCCACGGCGCTTGCGCGGACTTGCGAGCGCTATTGCAACCGGCGATGTACTCTCGGTGCTGCTGCACGGACCGGCCGGCACTGGCAAGACGATGGATTGCAAATTGCTGGCAGCAGCGATCGGCCTGCCATTGCTCGCGACCATCAACTGCACGGAGAATCTCGACGAATTCATCCTCGGCAAATATCTGCCTGAGGACGACCGCATCGTGTTCCGCGAAAGCTATGTCACGCGTGCCATCCGTGAGGGCGGCGCCGTCGTATTCGAGGAGATAAACTTCGCCAGGCCGCAATATCTGGCATTTTTGAATTCGCTGCTCGACGACAACGGCTTCGTACGCCTCGATAGCGGCGAAGTCGTGCGGCGTCACCCGAATTTTCGATTCTTCGCCACGATGAATATGGGTTATTTCGGCACGAAAGAGCTGAACCAGTCGCTCTACAACCGCTTCAGCAGCATCGTCGAAATCGCCGCACTGTCCGATCGCGCCATCCGGCGCATGCTGCTCGCTCGCGTCCCTGAATGCGAGCCCGTCGTCGACAAGCTCATCGCTGTCTATCACAAAATCAAGCAACAGCTCGAGCGCGAGGAGCTCGACCTCGTCATCTCACCACGCAATCTCGAGAACTGGGCCCGCCTCGCGAAATACGAGGGCTACGTGAAGGCTGCCGAGATGACCATCATCCCGATTGCAAAATGCGACCGCACGCTCGAGGACGCCCTACGCGGCATCATCATGCTCTACCGCTGGAAGGGGTGAGATCATGCAGCCGATAATTGCGAAGTCAGCTGCTTCTGACCTCGCCCATCTCACGCCAGACGACATTCTGCGTGCCTTTCAGAGTGGCAGCCAGCAGGCCATCGAGGAGACATTCGCGCAGATTTTCTCCGAACGTGACGACATGCGCCTCTACTTCATCAATGAGGACGAGGCCTACACGGATGGCCGAAGCATCGTCGTCGATCCAGCCCTGCACCGCCTCTATATCGATCAGGATGCCCTCGAGCACACCATTGCATGCCTGCATTGGCCCCGTGCGGTCATTGCCGATACCTGGAGCGTACTCTGCCTCATCACGCGCAGCCAGACCATCCATGAGTGTCTGCACCTGCTCTACACGAGTTTCCCGCCCAATGCTTCGCAAAATCCTCATTACCATACGCGCAACGAACGTCGCATCGCTGCCTACATCGGCAATGTCATCGAAGATGCCTACATCGAGGCCGTCGGTGCCAGCTGCTACGACAATATCGCCGGCTACCTGCGTTTCGGCCGCCTCGCAAGCTGGTTTGGCACGCTCTGGGAGCCAAAGCTACTAATCGACGACACAGACACCGATGACGATGATGATGACGATTCGCCTGTGCCACCCATCGCGCCGCCCCTGCCATCGCGCGAAGTACGGCTGCTGCTGCACCTGCTCCACCTGGGCACCCATCTGCTGCTCTGTCCGGTAGACGATACGGACGACCTACAGTCATGGACGGGCGAGGCTGCCATGAATCTGGCCGCGACGGCCTATGATGCGCGCATGCGACCTCTCTGGCTCGCGGGCAGCATGGCCGCCTCTCCGGCCGAACGCGCATCCTATGCCCGGCGGCTATTCGATATCATCCAGCCGCTCATCCCGCCCGATGACGAGCCGCTGAATCTCGCGCCCATCGAGCTGCACCTCTACGGCACGCGCACCCATGCCGCTGACTCCGACTCGCATGGTAGTTGCCACCAGGTCGGCCGCTCTCAGGTCGTCAGCGTACGTCTCTTCCCTGACGACTATGCCACGCAACCCGCACGCCCCGATCTCAGCATCATCCTGCATGACCTCGAAGGTTTTGCCCGGCTGCGCGACAATGCACTCGCAGCCATCGCCTACCGCGGTCACCATCATCTGCTCCACGGCGATGACTATCGCAATGCGGCACGCCATCGCGGCATCACGATCCACGAGAATCATCCGGCTATAAAATACTCCCTGCGCCCAGCCTACGAGAACATCCGCCGTCGCTATCAGGTGCAGATACGCACGCAGTCGGCCCGCCTCACCCAGCTTGTACAACGCCGCGTCGCTGTGCGCGAGGAGCATTTCCGCTTTGGCAGCGGCATCAGCTCTCGTCATCTCGGCGACCCGCAGCGGCGCTACTGGTACCGCCTACACGATGGCGATGATACGCCTGAGCTTACGGTCCTGTTACTCGTCGACGGCTCTGGTTCTATGGACTGGGACGGCCGGTACAAAGCCGCCACTGCCTCAGCCGTCATCCTGCATGAGGTACTCGCGCGGCAAGGCATCGCTCATGCCATCGTCGAGCACCGGGCCGATTTTTACAAACCGGAGATAGATATCAATGTGCTGCGGGATTTCCATGGACCGCGCCATGAGGAACTGAATCTGCTCCAGATAACGGCCAATGGTGATAATCGCGACGGCCTTGCCCTGCTCTGGGCCGAGCACTATCTGCGTCAGCACGCCGGCGACACGCACCGCCTGCTCATCGTGCTCTCCGACGGTGTCCCAGTGCATGAGGCTGACAAATACTATCCGCCCGAATCAGTCGCAGACACCGCCCACATCGTGCGTCAGGTCGAGCGCAGCGGCACACAGGTCGTCGCCATCGCCCTTGACGATGAGGCCATCGACACGGAATCAGGCGACACTGACAACTCCTGCTATGCCCAGCTCCAGCCCATCTATCCCCATCTCATCGAATGCACCGACCTCGACCATCTCACGAGCCAGCTCCTGCGCGTCATCGCTGGATTCTACGCCCATTGATAGCATGAGAAAACAGGCCTGCCGGAATTGCGGCAGGCCTGTTTTCATCTATGCGATTGTCCTATAGTCACTGTCAGTCGATCCAGATGCCCTCGATCTTCGCGCGCTGGAATACCATGTACTCGATGCGGATGATGGCGGAGGTGATGCCGTCGAGGACGGCTGTCTCTCGGCCGCCTCAGCTACATTCTATCACACTTCGAGGGCTCCCACCAGCTCGCTGACGTGCTGCAGCCCGTTCTGTGCGAGATATTCGTCGAGGCCCTGCGTGATCTTGGCGATGACACCGGGATCCTGGAAATTCTGTGCCCCGACCTGGACGCCGCTCGCACCGGCGAGCAGGAACTCGATAGCGTCCTCGGCACTGGTGATGCCACCGAGGCCGATGATCGGTATCTGCACGGCCTGCGCGACCTGCCAGACCATGCGCAGCGCGATCGGCTTCACCGCCGGGCCGGACATGCCGCCCGTGATATTGCCGAGCAGCGGACGGCGTCGACGGATGTCGATGGCCATGCCCATGATCGTGTTTATGAGCGATATGCAGTCCGCACCAGCTGCCTCGACGGCCTGCGCCATCGTGGCGATGCTCGTCACGTTCGGCGACAGCTTCACGATGACCGGCTTATGCGTATGCTTCTTCACGCTGGCGGTGACGGCAGCAGCCGCCTTCGGATCGGTACCGAATACGATACCGCCCTCTTTGACATTCGGACAGGATATATTGACCTCGAGACCGTCGACGCCATCGACGTCGAGCGCTGCCGCCATCTCGCCATACTCCTCTACCGTACCGGCCGATATGTTCACGATGAAGGCCGTCGGCAGCTGGGCTGCCTGCGGCAGTATGTCGCGCTTGAATACCTCGAGGCCCGGATTCTCGAGCCCGATGCTGTTCAGCATGGCGGACGGCGTCTCGGCAATGCGGACGCCCGGATTGCCGGCGCGCGGCTGCGGCGTGATGCCTTTCGAACATACGGCCCCGACCTCATGCAGGTCGAGGAAGTCCTGATACTCCATGCCGAAGCCGAATGTTCCCGAGGCTCCCATGACCGGTGTGTTCATCTTTATGCCAGCTATTTCTACTGCTAAACGCTCGCTGCTCATCCGAATACCTCCTCTGCCGGGAAAACCGGGCCATCCGCGCATACCTTGCGCCGGTGGTGCGATACCTGTCCCTCGAACGTGCAGCCCAGGCAGACGCCGATGCCGCAGCCCATGCGGCTCTCCATCGAGACCTCGCAGGGGATACCATGCTCGCGGGCGAGCTGGGCCACGCCGCGCATCATGATGCCCGGGCCGCAGGTAGATACGGCCGTGACCTTTTCTGTGGCCAGCACCTCAGGCATGAGGTCGATGGTAAAGCCTTTCTTTCCGACCGAGCCATCGTCCGTCGTGACGAATACTTTCTCAGCATAGGGCTCGAGGAAGCGCGTCCAGAATACCTCGCTCTCGTTCTTCCCGCCAATGAGCACGAACGGCTTCACCGGGCAGGAACGCGCGAGGTATATGAGCGGCGCGATACCGACGCCGCCGCCGACGAGCAGTGCCCGGCCCTCCGGTATGGCAAAGCCATGTCCGAGCGGCCCCTCGACACTCATGATGTCTCCCGGCCGCATATCGGCCATCTCGGCCGTGCCCCGCCCGATGATGCGATAGATCAGTATGATATCGCCAGCCGCGCTGTCCGTATCGGACACGCTGAACGGGCGCCGCAGGAAATTCTTCCCCTCCGGCGGCCGCACCATGACGAACTGCCCCGGCGTGACCTGACGCGCGATATCAGGCACATGGATGACCATGCGCTTGACCACTGGCGTGATTGTCTCATTAGCCAGCACCTGGCCATCTTGTAGTAATCTCTCCAAATGAAATCCCCCCTGCCAATACATATACCTGCACATATTTTTCAAAGGCCGACACAGTCCTCGGTCGAGGCTATAACGAAATCGCCACCATTCTCCAGTTCACACGAGAAGCTCATAAGAATCTCTGCTGGATTCATTCCATCAGGCGAAACATTATTTCTTTAGCAAGTCGTACTATGCCCCTTCTTATAAAAATGAACGCAACTTTTCCTCGTAAAAAAGCTGCGCCCCCTGCATAACGATATTGCTTCTTTGCACGCTTATACAATAACATATTCAAGGCATCGTAGCAAGAAGTTTCCCTGCATACATGTTATTCTTCACCATAGTCGATGTTGAGTACGCTCTTGTATATTGACATGTCGCGCACAGGAACTAAAATGAAGGGGAAAGGACAGATGGCATTTCGTAAAACTAATTTTTGTTCACCGAAATATACGTGATAGTAAAATAAGTTATGAGGTGATTTTATGATTTCACAAGATCGTCTGGCTGGGGATATCGCACACATGCAAACGATAACAGCCCCGGGACCCGGTATAAACCGGCTGGCCTTCACGGACAGCGACTGGCAGGGGCGGGCCTATCTGATGCGCTGCATGCGCGAGGCCGGGCTCACACTGCGCACGGATGCCTTCGGCAACGTCATCGGCCGACTGGCCGGCACGCAGGACGAGCTGCCAGCGGTCATGTTCGGCTCCCATGGCGACAGCGTCCCCGAGGGTGGCAACTACGATGGCATCGTCGGCATACTGTCGGCTATAGAGGTCATCCGCAGTATGCGCAAGGATGGCTTCCAGCCCGAGCATCCGCTCGAGGTCGTGCTGTTCATGTGTGAAGAATCGAGCCGGTTCGGCTCCGCTACGCTCGGCAGCAAAGCCATGCGCGGCGAGCTGACACCTGACGATCTCCAGCGCCTGCACGACAAGCAGGGACGTTCCTTGTATGAAGTACTGAAGGGCCGCGACCTCGATCCGGATCATATCGAAGCGGCGAAATACACAGCGCCAGTCAAGTCATTTTTCGAAGTCCATATCGAGCAGGGACGCGTACTCGAGACGGCTCATAAGCAGATCGGCATCGTCACAGGCATCGCCGCTCCGACCAGATTCCGCATCCATCTGCAGGGGCAGGCCGATCATAGCGGAGCCACGCCGATGAACCTGCGCCATGATGCCCTCTGCGCCGCTGCCGAAATCGTGCTCGAGACGGAGCGGCTGGCTCGCAGTCAGACCGATCCGCCGGTCGTCGGCACGATCGGCTGCCTCGACCTCGAGCCGGGTGCTATGAACGTCATCCCGGGCCAAGTGACGCTCAGCGTCGATATCCGCAGCATATCGGCTGAGGCAAAAGCAGCAGTCGCCGACGCCGTGCGCCAGTATGCCCGCGAGCATGCTGCGGCACGCCAGATCGAGTGCACGATCGAGGAGATCTCCCAGGAGCAGCCCGCCCGCATGAATCCCGCCGTCATCGACATGTTCCAGCATATATGCGACAATGCCCATCTGGAGAGCCTGCAGCTGCCGAGCGGCGCCGGCCACGACTCCATGCACTGGGCGGGCTATGCCCCGACCGGCATGCTGTTCATCCCCTGCCGCGACGGCATCAGCCACAATCCGGCCGAGCACGCCGAGCTCGAGGATATCACGGCCGCCGCCCGCGTCCTCGACGCCGCCGTCCGCCAAGCCTCCCGCACCGGTTTCACTTTTGCCTGAGTGTGGCGTGATATACATATTTTCAATAGCAGGCTATTTTATATAAGCATTTCACATACAAAATAGCTTCTGCTATGATAAAAGCATCAAAACCCTGTAGAAATAAAGAATGCAATAGATTGGACAGGAGGATGCTTTATGGTAAAACAGACAGCTGGCCGCAAGGCTCTGGGGGAATTCGCACCGCAGTTCGCTGCGCTGAACGACGATGTGCTCTTCGGCGAGGTCTGGGCGCGTGAGAACGAGCTCTCGCTGAAGCTCCGCAGCATCATCACGGTCTCGGCGCTCGTAGGCAAGGGCATGGTGACGGATGCGCTGAAGTTCCATATCGCCGAAGCGAAAAAGAATGGCG
>CACXCN010000065.1 GCA_902766095.1 uncultured Selenomonas sp.
GCACAAACGTCCACTTCGTGGACATTGTGCGCCCGCCCTTACAGTAAATCCAGCCAATCACGCTGCGCCTGCGGCTTGCGTTCTTGGGGATTTACATAGTAAGAGAAAAATTATCTTGTCATTGTCAACTGATGATACGAGGAGCTGCGGCCGTGGGCGAAAAAATAAGGAAAAGTTAGGTTTTTTGAGCGTGCTAAAGGGAAGCGGGGCGGGCGTGGCGAATAATATCAAAGAGAGAGCAACCAGGCCCGGTGTGGGGGCACCCGGGGGATTGGAGGGTGAAATCATGTATTTTTATTGTGAAAAATGCAAGAAGCAGTATGCACTGAATTCTCATTCCTATATGTGCGAGTGCGGTGGTATGTTCCGCCTGTATAAGGAGCCGGGTGAGGAGGTGCCGCATGATATAACGCTCGGCGAGCACGAGACGCCGCTGCTGCCGCTGCAGGTCGGGAAGCTAGAGTTCCTGCTGAAGATGGAGTCCATGCAGCCGACGGGCTCGTTCAAGGATCGCGGGGCGGCGGCCATGATCAATGAGCTCCATGCCCTCGGCGTGAAGAAGATCGCGCTGGACTCGGCAGGCAACGCCGGTGCGGCCATCGCCGGCTATGCGGCGGCAGCCGGTATGGAGTGCCATGTGTATGTGCCGGACGATATCTCTACCGAGAAGATTTCGCAGATCGAGGCGTATGGCGCGGATATCGTGCAGGTGGCCAATGGCCGCATGAAGGCGTGTGCGGCAGTGAAGCAGAATCTCGGCGATGCCTACTATGCGTCGCATGTCTATAATCCGCTGTTCACTGAGGGCGTGAAGTCCATGGCGCATGAGCTGTATCATCAGCTCGGCGGTCATGTGCCTGATTATGTGTTCGTGCCCGTGGGCAATGGCACGCTGCTCATTGGGCTGTATCTGGGCTTCATGGAGATCGGCCGGCTGCCGCATTTCGTGGCGGTGCAGAGCAGCAAATGCGCGCCGGTCTATGAGGCGTTCCATAAGCTCGAGCCGCAGCCGAAGAAGACGACTATCGCGTCGGCGCTGCGCATAGAGAAACCGAAGCGCCTGAACGATATCCTCTATGCACTCGAGACGAGCCGCGGTGATGCCATCGTGGTCGAGGACAAGGATATCCTGAAAGCGAAGAAGTATCTGGGGGCGCACGGCATCTATGTCGAGATGTCGTCGGCCGCGGTGCTGGCCGGGGCGGCGCAGTTCTTCAAGGATGGCAAACCGGATAACTATCGCGTCGTGCTGCCGATCACGGCTACCGGATTGAAACGTTGATGTCTACGCAGAAAAGGAGCGTACGATGCTGCAGGGGATAATCGATATCGGATCTACGAGTATCAGGCTGGCCATATACCTGATTGATGGCGGTCATATAGAGCAGATCATGAAGCGCAAGCATACGGTGGGGCTGGCCTCGTATATCGAGGACGGGGAGATGTCGTCCTACGGCATAGATAAAGCTGCGGATATCCTGCTGGAGTTCAAGAATTTCCTGCAGCAGTTCGATATCAAGGCCGTGCGGGCCTTTGCGACCGCGGCCCTGCGCAATGTGCGGAACAGCGGGGAGGCCGTGGGCGAGATCGAGCGGCGGACGGGCATCAGCATCCAGGTCATATCCGGGGATGAGGAGGCCTACTACGATTTCGTCGGCGCGACGCATAATCTGTCGCAGACCGAGGGGCTGCTCGTCGATATCGGAGGCGGCAGTACGGAGATCGTCAGCTATCAGCATAGCCAGATCATGGCGAAGATCAGCCTGCCGATCGGCTCGCTGGCTTTCTACAAGCACTATGTGGCCGGGCTGCTGCCGACCGTGGCCGAGACAATCCGGATGGGCGAAGCGGCTGAAAAGGCGCTCGTGGAGCTGGAGGATTTCCAGACGGCGGCCAGTCTGCCGGTCGTGGGGATCGGCGGTACGTTCAAGGCGGCGAGCGCTCTTTACAACGGGCTGTTCGGCCAGCCGGGGTCGAACAACCGGATCCAGGTGAACCGGCTCCCAGCGATTATCGGGCATTTCCAGTCCGATCACGGGATCAGCGAGGAAATGAGCATCATGCTCATGCGCACGGCGCCGGACCGCATCCACACGGTCATCCCCGGCCTCGTCATCGCCACAGCGCTGGCCCGCCGCTTCGCCGTGCAGACGATCACCTACAGCGACTCCGGCGTGCGCGAGGGGTTCATCTACTCGGAAATCGTGGACAGGGCATAGAGAAAAGGGAACGGCATGAATGATTTTCTGTATGATATCGCGGTAATGGCGATGATCGAAGGGGGGGAGTGCGACGGGAAAGACTAAACGCGTCTGGCTCGGTATGCTGCTGGCGTTCGTATTTTCCGGTATCGGGCTGCTTTATTCGGACTGGAAAGCCGGAGTCGGCATGATCGCGCTGCAGGTCGTGGCAGGCATCGTGCTGGGGGACGAGTATTATATGGCGGCAGCCCCGTTCTTCATCATGGCCAGCGTGGGCCTGGCCTACAAGATCTGCCGGGACAAGAACCGCGCGGCTGGGGCAGCCAGCGATTACTGAGACCGGGCAGGATGACGTTCACCGAAAATGGACTTTTGCAGGGATAAATGGTATAATTAATAGTCAGGGTGCGCGCTGCTGGCGCGCACTTGGCATCTATGTCCGTAGATTTTTGCGCCTGCGGGCGCTGACTATAGTTTTGAGGTGAGATTTTTGGATTTTGGTCAGGGAAAGATCGTTCCGGTCAACCTGGAAAGCGAGATGAAGAACTCGTACATCGACTATGCGATGAGCGTCATCGTCTCGCGTGCGATCCCGGATGTCCGTGATGGTCTGAAGCCGGTGCATCGCCGCATCCTCTACGCGATGCAAGAGGCTGGCATGGGCTCGACGAAGCCCTACAAGAAATCGGCGCGTATCGTCGGTGAAGTCCTCGGTAAATATCATCCGCATGGCGATAGCTCGGTCTATGACGCCATCGTGCGCATGGCTCAGGATTTCTCGATGCGCTATATGCTGGCGGACGGCCATGGCAACTTCGGCTCGGTCGATGGCGACCCGGCGGCTGCCATGCGTTACACTGAGGTCCGCATGTCGAAAATCGCGGAACTCATGCTGCAGGATATCGACAAGGAAACGGTCGATTTCGTACCGAACTACGATGACTCGCTGAAGGAGCCGTCGGTCTTGCCAGCGAAGTTCCCGGAGCTGCTCGTCAATGGCACGAGCGGCATCGCCGTCGGCATGGCGACGAACATCCCGCCGCACAATATGTGCGAGGTCATCGACGGCACGCTCATGCTCATCGATAACCCGGATGCGACGATCGACGATCTGATGACGGTCATAAAGGGACCGGATTTCCCGACGGCAGGTCTCATCCTCGGTACCGAGGGCATCAAGCAGGCATATACGACGGGCCGCGGCGTCATCAAGATGCGCGCGAACGTCCATATCGAGACGAAGTCGAATGGCAAGCCGCGCATCATCGTGACGGAGCTGCCGTATCAGGTCAACAAGGCCCGTCTCATCGAGAAAATCGCTGATCTCGTCCGCGACAAGCAGATCGAGGGCATCACCGACCTGCGCGATGAGTCGGACCGCAACGGTATGCGTGTCGTCATCGATCTGCGTCGCGATGCGAATGCGAATGTCATCCTGAACCAGCTCTATAAGCATACCCAGCTGCAGGAGAGCTTCGGTGTCATCATGCTGGCCCTCGTGGACGGCAAGCCGCAGGTCCTGAACCTCAAAGAGGTCCTGCACTACTACATCAAACATCAGGAAGATGTTATCACGCGGCGCACGAAGTACGAGCTGGCCAAAGCTGAGGCGCGGGCCCACATCTTGGAGGGCTTGACGATCGCCCTCGATCATCTCGATGCAGTCATCACGACGATCCGCGAGAGCCGCACGGCCGATATCGCGCGCGAAGCCCTCATGAGCGGCTTCGGCCTCTCGGAGAAGCAGGCCCAGGCCATCCTCGACCTCCGCCTCCAGCGCCTGACTGGCCTCGAGCGCGAGAAGATCGAGCAGGAGTACCAAGAGGTATTGAAGGCCATCGAGGAGTACAAGGCCATCCTGGCTGATGAGTCGCGCATCCTCGGCATCATCAAGGATGAGCTGACCCAGGTCAAGGAGAAGTACGGCGACGAGCGCCGCACGCGCCTGACGATCGATACGTCGGAGATCGGTGTCGAGGACCTCATCGCTGATGAGGATGTCGTCATCACGCTGACGCGCGGCGGCTATATCAAGCGCATGCCGCTCGATACGTACAAACGTCAGAACCGCGGCGGCAAGGGTATCAAGGGCATGGGCACGAAGGCCAATGATGTCGTCGACCATCTGCTCATCACGACGACGCACCATACGATTCTGTTCTTTACGAGCCGTGGGCGCGTCTACTATCTGAAAGCCTATGAGATCAACGAGGCCAGCCGTCAGGCGAAGGGCACGGCGATGATCAATCTGCTGCAGCTCGAGAACGACGAGGCTGTGACCTCGATCATCCAGGTCAGGGAGTTCCGTCCGGACCGCTACCTGTTCATGGCTACGCGCAAGGGCGTCGTGAAGAAGACGAGCCTGTCGGAATTCAGCTCGATGCGCAAGAGCGGTCTCAATGCCATCAATCTCGACGATGATGACGAGCTCATCGGCGTCAAGTTCACAGATGGCGAGAGCTATCTGATGCTCGGCACGCGCGACGGCATGGCCATCGCGTTCTCCGAGGATGATGTGCGTGCGATGGGCCGCAATGCCCGCGGCGTGAAGGGTATCAAGCTGCGTGACGGCGATGAGGTCGTCGGCATGGATATCCTGACTCACGGTGCCGAGGTGCTGACCATCTCGGAGGAAGGTTTCGGCAAGCGCACGCCGACTGAGGAGTATACCGCCCAGACGCGCGGCGGTATCGGCCGGATCAATATGAAGGTCACGGAGCGCACGGGTCATGTCGTGGGAATCCGCGTCGTGCATCCGGATCAGGAGCTCGTGCTCATCACGACGGGCGGCATCGTCATCCGCACGAAGGTCGACGATATCAGTGTCATCGGCCGTAACGCTCAGGGCGTGAAGGTCATGGATACTGCTGACGGCGACAAGGTAGCCTCGCTGGCGACCCTCGACCAGAAGAATGATTGATTTCCTAAAATGACATACAGGGAGCCCCCGGGGAAAAGATCTCCGGGGGCTTTTGCTGGATATAGGTATTGACACATGGCGCTATAGGGGATAATCTGAAAACAGTGTAGAGATTATCTTAGGAGGAAAATAGAGCATGACTCTTGACGAACTGAAACCCGGTCAGAGTGCTTTTATCGAGGCAGTCGAAGGGCGCGGCTCGCTGCGTCATCATCTGCTGGATATGGGGCTGACGCCTCATACCGAGGTCATGATACAGAAGGCTGCCCCGATGGGCGATCCCATACAGGTAAAGGTGCGCGGCTATGAGCTGACGCTGCGCCTGGCCGAGGCCCGCTACCTGGTGGTCGGCGGCACGCATGTCGATGAAATCGTACCGCCGCCCCGCCACGAGCCGCATATCAGCATCCCGCATCCGGGGCGCGGCGAGCTGGACCGGGCGCCGAGCTATCATCATCATGATAAGGAGCATGATATCCCGGAGGGGCAGGAGCTGTCCTTTGCACTCGTCGGCAATCAGAACTGCGGCAAGACGACGCTGTTCAATCAGCTGACCGGTGCCAATCAGCATGTCGGCAACTTCCCGGGCGTCACGGTCGACCGCAAGGATGGCCGTATGCGCGAGCATCATGAGGCCATCGTGACCGACCTGCCGGGCATATACTCCCTGTCGCCGTACTCGAGCGAGGAGATCGTCACGCGTGATTTCCTGCTGAACACGCATCCGCAGGGTATCATCAACATCGTCGATGCCACGAATCTCGAGCGCAATCTCTATCTGACCATGCAGCTCATGGAGCTCGGCATACCGATGGTGCTGGCGCTCAATATGATGGATGAGGTCCGTGACAACGGCGGTGCCGTGCATATCAATGAGCTCGAGATGCTGCTGGGCATCCCGGTCGTGCCGATATCTGCCGCGAAGAACGAAGGCATTGACGAGCTGGTCGATCATGCGCTGCATGTGGCGCGTCATCATGAGCTGCCGGCCCGGGTGGATTTCTGCGCCGACAGCGAGGAAGCCGGCGATCCGGTGGCGGCGGTGCATCGCGCGATACATGCGACGATGCATCTCATCGAGCCCTTTGCCCGGCGGGCGAAGCTGCCACTGCGCTTCGCGGCGACGAAGCTCATCGAGAAGGACCACCTGATGGAGGACCGGCTCGCCATACCGGCGGATGAGACCGCTATCTTCCGCGATATCGTAAGCCTGCTGGAAAAGGATTCCGGGCTCGATGCTGAGGCGGCCATGGCCAATATGCGCTTCACATTCATAACGGAGATCTGCGAGCAGACGGTCGTGAAGCCGCACGAGAGCCTCGAGCACCGGCGCAGCATGGCCATCGACCGCGTGCTGACGGGCAAATATACAGCCATACCGGTATTCCTCGGCATCATGGCGCTGATATTCGTCATGACGTTCAACGGGCTGGGCGCTTTCCTGTCCGACCTGATGGAGATGTTCGTGGGGGCTGTGACCGGGCTGGCTGACAGCGCGCTCACGGCCTGGGATGTGAATCCGGTCGTCCACTCGCTGGTCATCGATGGCATATTCGAGGGCGTCGGCGCGGTCATCAGTTTCCTGCCGACAATCGTCACGCTGTTTTTCTTCCTCTCGATACTCGAGGACACCGGCTATATGGCGCGCGTGGCGTTCGTCATGGATAAGCTGTTGCGCCGCATCGGCCTCTCGGGACGCAGCATCGTGCCGATGCTCATCGGCTTCGGCTGCTCGGTGCCGGCCATCATGTCGACGCGGACGCTGTCGAGCGACCGCGATCGCAAGATGACGATACTGTTGACGCCGTTCATGAGCTGCAGTGCGAAGCTCCCGATTTACACGCTCATCATCAGTACGTTTTTCGCACCGGCCTATCAGGCGCTGGCGATGATAGCGCTCTATCTGCTCGGCATATTCTGCGGCATATTGTACGCGCTCCTGTTGCGCGGGACGAAATTCCGGGGCGAACCGGTGCCGTTCGTCATGGAGCTGCCGAACTACCGCGTCCCCTCGGCCAAAAGTGTGGCACGGCTCATCTGGGATAAAGCCAAGGGCTTCGTCATGAAGGCTTTCACGGTAATATTCGCGGCGACCGTCATCATCTGGTTCCTGCAGATGTTCGACAGCCAGCTGAATATCGCAGCTTCGCCGGACGTGAGCCTGCTCTCCTATATCGGCCGGGCGGCAGCACCGATATTCGCCCCGCTGGGTTTTGGAGACTGGCATGTGGCGACGGCCCTGCTGACCGGCTTCATGGCCAAGGAGACGGTCGTATCGACGCTGACGGTCCTGCTGGGCGGCGATGTCAGTCTGCTGAGCACGCTGTTCACTCCGTTCACGGCGTTCGTATTCCTCGTGTTCACTCTGCTCTATACGCCTTGCGTCGCCTCGATCGCGACGGTGCGCCGCGAGACTGGTACGCTGAATGCCATCTACATAGTGGTCGTACAGTGCGTCATCGCCTGGTGCGTAGCCTGGCTCATCCACGGCATCGGCCTGTTGCTGGGGCTGTGAGTTGTATCAGCAGCAAGTGAAATGCCAAATGGAGAGTGTTCACGGCGGAATCCCGTTTGCACTAAAATTGCCGCAGGCACCTGCCAGCATCAATGCTGATACGATGACCAGCGATGAACTAAGAGCAAAACTCGAAAACGGTTTTGATGATATGCAAGCAGGCAGGGTGCAGGAGGCAAAGGCTGTATTCCAGAGGTTCAGAGAAGGTCATAGCAGTTGAAACGTTATAGAGTAGAAATTACAGATTCGGCAGTGCAGGACATGGAGAATTTGTACGATTATATTGCTATCCAGCTTGCCGCTCCAGGGAACGATTGAGACAGGACGATATAGATATGAGAACGGAGCTATCGCACTTGGCCAGGTGCGATAGCTCCGTTCTTTACGTATTCAGATGAGGAGCACCCCTCACAACAGATCATCGAGTCTGTTTCTTTCGGTTATCTGCCCAGCAGCTGGCGGGTGTGCTCGGCTATGGATTCGGGGCTGACCGTGAGGCGGGCGACACCGGTCTCCTGTGCGGCGCGGGCGACAGCTGCGGCCACGGCCGGAGCTACGCGCGGGTCGAACGGGCTCGCGATGACGTTCGTCTCGCTGAGATCGTCGTCAGCGATGAGGCTGGCGATGGCGCGGGCGGCAGCGATGGCCATCGTGTCGTTGATGTCGGTGGCGCGTACATCGAGCGCTCCGCGGAATATGCCCGGGAAGGCCAGCAGATTGTTGACCTGGTTCGGGAAATCTGAGCGGCCCGTGCAGACGACGCGGGCGCCGGCCGCTTTGGCCTCATCTGGCAGGATCTCCGGCGTCGGGTTCGCCATGCCCATGATGATGGCATCCGGGGCCATCGTGCGCACCATGTCGGCGGTCACGCAGCCGGCGACCGATACCCCGATGAAGACATCTGCCCCGCGCAGCACATCAGCCAGCGAGCCGGCCTCATGCTCGAGGTTCGTTATCTTCGCGATGTCATCCTTGTACGGATTCATATCGTCGGGGCGACCGGCATATATGGCGCCGTGCGAGTCGCAGAGTATGATATGACGAGCCTTCAGCGCGTAGAGCAGGCGCGTGATGGCCTGACCGGCAGCTCCGGCACCGTTCACGACGACCTTGATGCTGGAGAAATCCTTGCCGACGAGGCGCAGGGCATTCATGAGTGCCGAGGCCACGACGATGGCTGTACCATGCTGGTCATCATGGAATACCGGGATGTCGAGACGCTGTCTGAGCTCGCTCTCGATATCGAAGCATTCCGGAGCCTTGATATCCTCGAGGTTGATACCGCCAAATGTCGGTGCCATGAGCTCGACGGCGCGGATGATTTCGTCCTTATCGTGCGTATTGAGGCATATCGGCACGGCATCGACACCGGCAAAGCCTTTGAACAGGATGGCTTTGCCCTCCATGACCGGCAGTCCGGCACCGGCGCCGATGTCGCCGAGACCGAGTACGGCCGTGCCGTTTGTGACGACGGCGACAGTATTGCTCTTCATGGTGTAGTCGTAGATGGCGCCCGGATCGTCCTTGATTGCGAGGCATGGAGCGGCTACGCCCGGGGTATAGGCGAGCGTCAGATCTTCGGCTTTATTCAGCGGCACTTTGCTGCGTATCTCCAGCTTGCCTTTATGTTCCCTATGCAGGGCCAGTGATTGCTCATTAACATTGCTCATGACCATACATCCTTTCTGTCTATAACATATGTTACTTTTTTTGACTAGAGTGAAAATTTCTTTACACTATGTGCCTTAGAAACCGTTAAACAATCGAAACAAGTGTAAATTTGTATTTCTGTATTCATTATACTTTTGCCGGGTAAAAAAGCAAATACTTTGTATTTATGATGGCGGTCATTGTTGCTTATGCCGGATGGGAGGACAGAGGGGATATGGCTGTAATATAGCAGGAAAAACGATAGGACTACGATGATGATTATGATATTATAAATTATATTTATACTAATAACTATAGGAACACAGCAGCCAACGAATCGTTTTCACTGCAGTCCGGGAAAGGTATTTGCCGGAACTGCGGGGCGGCTGCTGCAGGCTCTGCTCAGCGCAGGATGAAGAAGATGACAGGGAATATCAGCAGCAGGTAGGCGGCGGTTGTCGTGACGAAGGAGCTGACGGCCAGGTCGACGTTCAGATGATAGATGCGCGAGGCCAGCACGGCGTTTATCGCCGTCGGGCAGAACGAGAGGATGAGCAGCGTACCGGAGAACGTGGGATCATCGATGAGCAGATAGCTCAGTGTCAATATGAATACCGGGGTCACGATATAGCGCAGGAAGTCGAGACTCAGCGTCGCACGGAAATAGCGGCGCACCTCGTGGAAGTCAATCATGAAGCCGATGGGCAGCATGGCGATCCAGGCGGATATATGCACGAGGCTCTGGAATACGGGGCCGAGGAATGCCGGGCGCGGGACACCGGCGGCATTCAGCGCGAAACCGACGGCCATGCCGACCAGGCTGATCTGGTTCCAGGTCAGGAACATCTCCCGCAGGCTGATGGAGCGGCTGGATTTGGCCAGAGCGTTCGTGTGCTTCCGGTAGCAGTATTGGGCCATCGGGAATACGACGAGACAAAGCAGTATGTTCTGGCAGGTGCCGATGATCTGCGAGTAGGCAAAGCCGATTTCATTATAAAGGATGAACGCGCATACGCCGCCGAGCGTTCCGAGATTCGCCAGCATGGCACTCGCGATGTAGGCACCGCGGTCGAGGTAGTTCTCGATGTGACGCGCGAAGAGCAGATAGCCGGTGGCACCGGGGAAAAGCACGAGCAGGAAGCCGAACAGCGGTACGAACAGCAGTCCCCAGGATAAGGGCAGTACCCAGAACGACAGTATGGCGAGCACGGTGAATATGACGCGTACGTTGAACGTGATGACCTTGTTGATGCTGGTATCACTTATGATATGCCGCTGATGCAGGTAGTAGCCCACGATGAGCGGTGCGATGAGGTCGGTGACGACGTATATGAGGCGCAGAGTTACATTATCCATAAAGTACATTCCTTGTCCTGTAGATGTCGAAGTTGCCTGCGGATACGAAATAATCCTATCATGATTAGCTCTGGATGTAAACCTGAGGCGATCGGCCAGATATATGCTGACATGAAAACGCCCCCTGCGCGGTGTGAGCGCAGAGGGCGTCGTTACAGTCCCTTCTTGATACCAAAATGCTGGAGCACATTAATTTTTAGAAGACAGAATGAATGATTAGCTCTTCTTTATATTTTCATACGCGAAAAATAAAAGGACAGTTGGCCTTTATTATCAATATAAAACAATATATAATAATGCTATATCCAATGAAGCTTTCGTTGGTTGCCGCAATCATCGTAGCAGAGAGGACAGCCTTGCGTAGGGGGGACTGTCTCTTCGTTATGGGGATTTACAATTTCTATGTATAAGGGGAATTCGTTTATGAGAAAGACACTCGTATCCACACTTACCGCGGCATGCTTCTCGGCACAGCCGGGACGACGTTCGCAGCGGCCAATCCGTTCAGCGATGTACCGCAGGGCCACTGGGCTTATGACTATGTGAACCAGCTGGCTGCCGATGGCGTCATTGATGGCTATGGCGATGCGACGTTCCAGGGGAACAAGGACATCACCCGCTATGAGATGGCGAAGATGGTTGCGAAGGCCATGGCTAAGCCGAATGTCGGCAGCACGGACAAGGCGATGCTCGACAAGCTGGCGGCTGAGTTCTCTGACGAGCTCAACAACCTCGGTGTCCGCATCGCGAACCTCGAACGGAATGCTGACAAAGTCCAGTGGCATGGCATGCTGCGCTATGACTACGGCAGCCTCCGATACGATAAGGCGCCGGCAGATCTCTATGTCAACGGCGGCAAGGTAGCGCAAAAGGGCGATACGCATGTCCGCGCTAACAATAACTCCACGACGTTCCGTCTGGAGCCGATCGCAGAGGTCAACGACCATTGGAAAGTCCGTGCGCGTATCGATGCCTATGGCGATATGAAGAAGGACCAGCAGGGGACTCTCGGCCTGAAACGTCTCTGGGCCGAGGGCAGATATGGCAATACGACGCTGAAATTCGGCCGTATGCCGGTCGGCATCGACATGGATATCATGTTCGATACGCATTTCTCCGGCGCACAGGTCGCTTTCGGGAAAAAGAAGGGCCTCATCACGACGATCAATGCCGGCCGCTTCAACCTGAACAGCGGTAATGAGTATTATCTGTATGCCCAGCATCTGGCCGGGGCGAAAAATGACGCTACGGCCAACTATCAGGCCATCAGCTTCAATGTCAGCAACGGCCGCTGGACGAATACGGGCGTTGCCTATCATCATCTGAACACCAGCACGTTCGGCTATCTCCCAGGCTACAAGAACGGCAGCCAGAATGCGGATGAGATGAATACGGCAACGGCGAAGGCGACGTATCACTTCAACAAGAACTGGGCGCTGCAGGGCAACTATGGTCATAACTTCTCGGCCGACAACTACAACGATTCCTTCCACTATGTCCTCGGCTACAAGGATTTTGAGAACTTCAACACGGAGCATCAGGGCCAGTGGGGCGCCAGCGTCGCCTACCGCTATGTCGGCCAGAATGTCGGCCCGACTCCGACCTACACGATGGATCCGGGTACCAAGGGCCTCGCGCTCAGCATCATCGGCAATCCGATGAAGCACACGTATGCATGGCTGCAGTATGAAGTCGGCAAGACGCTGATCGGCAACCACAATTACAAAGAACTCTTCGGCCGTATGGAGTGGCAGTTCTGATTCCGACGGAGATTTCTGGAGGGCTGTAACGAAATACGATTCTGTCGCTGACAGGAGGAAGATATATGTTTGGAAAACGTTCAAAGAAAGTCCTGGCATTGGCTGCGCTGTCGGCCGCTATTATGTCGGGAACGGCGTTTGCCGGGGATCTGACGGTCTATTCGACCTCGGACATTCACGGCAGTGTGATCGGCTGGAATTATTTCACGGCCAAGGAGGCCGACCTCGGGTTGGCAAAGGTCAGCACGATCATCAATGAGGGCCGCAGGAACAAGGGCGCGGATGATGATATCCTCGTCATCGACGGCGGCGATATCCTTCAGGGCACGCCGCTCGACACCTATATGGTTCAGCATCCGAATGAGTGGAAAGCCGGCCAGCACCCGATGTTTGCCGCGTTCAACAAGATCGGCTACGATGCGATCGAGCTCGGCAACCATGAATTCAATTTCGGGCTCGACTATCTGCGCAAAGCCATCGGCAAGAACAAGAACGTCCTCGGCGCCAACGTCATTGACGATAAGACTGGAAAGACCTGGAACGGCGTCCGGCCGTATCTCATGAAGACGGTCAAGATCGACGGCGAAAAGGTGAAGGTCGGCATCATCGGCACAGACACGCCGGCCATCCCAAATTTTGAAGATCCGTCGCATTTTGCCGGCGTCCACTTTGTCGATCAGGTTCCGGTCGTGAAACAGTGCATCAAGGAGCTCAAGGCTCAGGGAGCTGACATCATCATCGGTGTGACGCACTCCGGTGTCCCGCGCGGAGATCGTAACTCGGCGGAGAATCAGGTCGTGAGCATTGCTGAGGCATGCCCGGAGCTGTCGCTGCTGATCTGTGCCCATAACCATGTCGTCATTGACAACCAGAGCGGTGTCAAAGGGCCGGATGGAACGGTCTATAAGGATGCGGTCATCAATGGCGTGCCGGTGGTCGAGAGCGGCAAAGACGGCAAATTCGTCGGGGAGAGCAAGCTGACGCTCAAGAAGGTAGATGGAAAGTGGAAGGTTGAAAAGGTCTCGACCAAGGCTGTATCGACGAAGGGCGTCAAAGACGACCCGGCCATCGTCGCTCAGGTAAAGCCCTGGCACGAAAAGACGCTGAAAAATCTCCAGACGGTCATCGGCCAGGCTTCGGATGTGTTCTCCGGCGCGGAGTCGAATCATCAGGATTCGGCGATCGTCGATCTCGTCAATGAGGTGCAGCGCCACTATGCTGGTACGCAGCTGTCGGCGTCCGCCTCGTTCAACACGAGCCAGAACATCGACAAGGGACCGATCACTCTGCAGGAGATGTCCGGCCTTTATATCTACGAGAATTATCTCTATGGCATCGAGATCAACGGCGCTGAGCTGCGCAAGTACATGGAGCATGCAGCCAGCTTCTACGGCACGACGCCGGACTACAATTACGACATGATTCAGGGTGTGGACTACACCATCGACATGACGAAACCGGTCGGCAGCCGCATCACGAAGCTCCAGTATAAGGGCAAGGATGTCAAGGACACGGATACGTTCACGATGGCCATCAACGACTACCGCATGAACGGCGGCAGCGGCTACATGGCGGCAATGGGCTACACCAACGGCAAAAAGCCGAAGGTCATCTTTGACTCCATGCGCAAATACGGCGACGACGGCCAGATGCGCGCCCTCATGATCCGCTATGTGCAGGAAAAGGGAACGATTACGCCGACCTGCGACCATAACTGGAATGTAATCAAATAATCGCTTCGCTGGGAGCAAAAACGGACTTTTCCTTCGGGAAAAGTCTGTTTGCTATCCGTATCACAAAGGAGGAACCATCATGCGTTGGAACAAAATACGAAAGCTCCTGCTGGTAGCCTGTGTATCTGCCACGCTCACAGGAACGATCCCGGCTGCGGTGGCCTGGGCTGCTGCTGATGATACCGTAACCGTCACAATTCTCGGGACTTCGGATGTCCACGGCCGGTTTATGCCCTGGGACTATGCGACTGACAGGGAAGACCGCTCCGGCAGTATGGTACAGCTCAGCACGATGATCCGTCAGATTCGCGCGGAAAATCCGAATACGATTCTGGTCGACTGCGGCGATGCCATTCAGGACAACAGCGTCGAGCAGTTCAATACCGGCAAGGCGCAGCCGATGGTCGTGGCGATGAACCGCATGGGCTACGATGTCTGGAATATGGGCAACCATGAGTTCAACTTCGGTCTGGACGTACTGCGCCATGTGACGAAACAGTTCCGGGGACAGGTGCTCTGCGGCAACGTCTATTGGGACAGCGGCAAGCGCTTCATGCCGGCGACGACCGTTGTGAAACGCGGCGGGATCCGCGTCGGAATCATCGGCATGGACACGCCGATGATCGCCGAGTTTGAAAAGAACTCGGATCACCTGAAAGGCGTTGTCGTCAAAAACCCGAAGGATGAGACGCGCAAGGCAATCGCAGAGCTGAACGGAAAGGCGGATGTACTCGTAGGCGTCATGCACATGGGCGTAGACAATGAGAACGACATCCCCGATACCGGCGTGACGGACATCGCTGCGGCGTGTCCGGAGCTTGCGGCCATCGTAGCCGGCCATATGCACCGCAATGTCAGCAGCAAAACCATTCACGGCGTACTCGTTTCCGAGCCGTATAAATACGGTCAGGCGCTGACGCGCATCGACCTGACGTTCCAAAAGGAAAACGGCCGGTTTGTTTTGACGGACAAAAAGGCGCAGACGTTGCCGGTTGGAAAAATTGCCGCCGATGAAAGTCTGATAAAAGAGCTGGCTCCCTTCCACGAAAAAGCGCGTGCCGCGGCCAATGAGCAAATCGGCGAAGTTACCGGCATGAATATGGTGCCGGAAGATTCGATGCCGGGCATCAGCGAAGTGCAGGTGGCCGATACGCCGCTCACGAATTTCTTCAACGAAGTACAGCTCTATTACAGCGGCGCCGACGTCGTGTCGGTCATCATCAGCCGTGACAATGCCCAACAGGCAGTCGGCCCGATCCGCCGCAAGGATATTGCATTCAACTATCAATATACAGGCGGCGAGACGACGGTGTATGAGGTAACGGGACGCGACCTCAAAGACTACATGGAATGGGCGGCGGCCTATTTCAATCAGAAACAGCCCGGCGACATCGCGCCGAGCTATAATCCCGCGCGCCGTGCCTCCAAGTACAGCACGAACGACATCTTCGGCGGCGTCACCTACGAAATCGATCTGACACAGCCGGCAGGCTCCCGCATCAAAAACCTGCGTCTCAAAAAATCAGGCAGGCTCATCGGCGATGCGGACAAGCTCAAACTGGGCATGAATGCCTATCGCATGAACCAGCTCATCGCCAAGGGCGGCGCGCTGGAAGGACGGCATTTCCCGGAACTCTGGACCTCTCTCAAGGCCTTCGGCGAGACGGACGGAACCATCCGCAACATGGCCATCCGCTACATCCGCGAGGTCAAAAAAGGCAGGATTGACGTCAAACCCGTTCATGACTGGAAAATCACCGGCTTCGACCGCGACTCTGCCGCCTATAAAAAAGCGGCCCAGCAGCGAAAGAACGGTACCCTTTCCCTGCATAATTCAAAGGACGGCAAGTACACCAACATTCAGTCGATGAATGAAAAGGATTTAAAATAAATAAACAGGGGCTGAGACAAAGTGATTTTATTTGGTCTCAGCCCTTTTTTTGAACACAAAAAGCGGCTCGCCTGTCAGGCGAACATGGGCTACACCAACGGCAAAAAGCCGAAGGTCATCTTCGACTCCATGCGCAAATACGGTGATGACGGCCAGATGCGCGCCCTCATGATCCGCTATGTGCAGGAGAAAGGAACGATTACGCCGACCTGTGACCACAACTGGAATGTAATCAAATAAACTGCGCCCTCCGGACAAAAATATTTTTGGGAAATGTCTTGCGCAGGTGTACCTCAGGTGATATAATCAATAAGTCGTGTAATACTCTGGTTCTCCGCGAGGGGAATCCGAGGGTGCCAAAGAGGCACCCAATAGACCAAAGAGGAGGTGATTTCGTGAGAAAGTACGAAGTCATATTTATCGTTAAGCCGCTGGAGGAAGAGCAGACGAACGCTGTCATCGAGAAGTTCAAGAAGCTCATCACTGACAATGGCGGTACCATCGATAATGAAGATCGCTGGGGCAAGAAGCGTCTGGCCTATGAGATCAAGGACTGCGCTGAGGGCTACTACGATCTGCTGTACGTGACGGCTGAGCCGGCTTGCGTTGCTGAGTGCGACCGCGTCATGAAGATAACGGACGAGCTTCTGAAGCACATGATCGTCAGAGCCGACGAGGACTGATGATTTTCATTTGAACAGCCTGCCGTCGTAGGCAGGCCCAGGGAGGATGCCATGAACAAGGTTATTTTGTCGGGCAATCTGGCCCGCGATCCGGAGATACGCTATACGCAGAGTCAGAAGGCGGTAGCGTCATTTTCGCTGGCGGTGAACCGCCGTTTCGGACGCCGTGCGCAAGAGGAGAATCCTCAGCAGCCTACGGCTGACTTCATAAACATAGTCGCTTGGGAGCGCCATGCCGAGTTCGTTCAGAAATATCTCACGAAGGGCTCGCGCATCATCGTCGAGGGCCGGCTGCAGTCGCGCAGCTATGAGGCTCAGGACGGCTCGCGCCGCTATGTGACCGAGGTCGTGGCCAACGAGATCGAGTTCGCAGGCTCGCGTCCGCAGAATGGCGGCTATCAGCCGCAGGCGGACGGGTACAGCGCGCCGGCTCCGGCAGCTGCACCGTCGATGCCTCAGTCGGCTCCCCCCATGGGATCTAGTGTAACGGATGAAGATATCCCATTTTGACAGGAGGGAAAAGTATGATAAGACGTGATAGAAGCAGACGTCCGCGCCGCAAGGTCTGCCAGTTCTGCGTGGACAAAGTCGATCACATCGACTATAAGGACGTAGCTAAGCTGCGCCGCTTCATAACGGAGCGTGGCAAGATCCTGCCGCGCCGCATATCCGGCAACTGCGCGAAACATCAGCGTCAGGTGACGGTAGCTATCAAGCGCGCTCGCAATATCGCGCTGCTGCCTTTCACGGCCGAGTAATAGCCATTCCGAGGCTGTCGCATTCTGCGACAGCCTTTTTTTGGTGTTGGGAGGTGTCGCATGTCCAGATTGGAGTCGGCTCTGGGTATTTTTACCGACCCGCGTCATTTCAAGGTGCGCCTGCTCATAGAGGGGCTTATCATTGGCACGTTCACAGGGGTAGTCATATCAGCCTTCCGGTTCCTGCTGCAGCTGTCGGAGACGGCACTGCCGCGCCTCTATGCGTTCCTGGCTCAGGAGCCGCAGTATGTACCGCTCTGGATGCTGGTGCTGGCAGGCATTGGCTATATCATCTATCGCCTCGTGGCCTGTGATGGCATGATATCGGGGTCGGGCATACCGCAGATCAAGGGAATCCTGGCTGGCCAGATGAATATGAACTGGGCGCGCGTCCTCGTGCTGAAATTCACAGGGGCCGTGCTGGGCATCGGGGCCGGCATGTCCCTGGGCCGCGAGGGGCCGAGCGTACAGCTCGGAGCCTGTCTCGGACAGGGGCTCGGACGGCTCACGCATCGCTCGTATGCCGAGGATCACTATCTGCTGACTGCAGGAGCCGGGGCCGGTCTGGCGGCGGCGTTCAATGCGCCGCTCGCCGGCGTCATATTCTGCCTTGAGGAGCTGACGAAAGACTTTTCGCCCTATGTACTGATCGGAGCGATATCGGCCAGCGTCATGGCGACGACGGTGACTCAGCTCGTATTCGGCATGGAGCCGGTGTTCCACATGGGCGTCGTGCCGGTCGTGCCGACGGGCGGACTCTATGTGCTGCTCATCGCCATGGGGATATTCGTCGGCGTGCTGGGGCTGGGCTTCAACAAGATGCTGACGCGGTCGCTCGATGCCTACCGGGATGCGCCGCTGCCGGCCTGGGCCAAGCCGATGGTGCCGCTGGCGGGGGCGCTGGTGCTCGGATTCGTGCTGCCGCAGGTGCTGGGCGGTGGCAGCGTGCTCGTCGATTCGCTCGTCTATACCCGCTATTCGTTGCTATTCCTGCTCGTCCTGCTGGCTGGCAAATTCTTTTTCACGATGCTCTGCTTCGGCTCGGGTGTGCCGGGCGGCATATTCCTGCCGATGTTGGTGCTGGGCGCGATTGGTGGCGCCGTATTCGCCCGCGTGGCCGTGCTGACCGGCTGCATGGGGAGCGAGTGGGTCGTGGACTGCATCGTGTTCGGCATGGCGGCCTATTTCGCGGCCGTCGTGAAGTCGCCGGTCACGGGCAGCATCCTGATCATGGAGATGACGGGGTCGTTCGAGCACATGCTGGCGCTGATCACGGTGTCGATGACGGCATATGTCGTCGCCGATCTGGCTGGCAGCGAGCCGGTGTACGATATGCTGCTGAACCGCAGCCTGGCTCAGCAGCAGCGCATAGCGACCCAGGTGCGTCATCATCGCGTCATGCTCGAGCTGCTCGTGAGCCGGGGCAGCCGCATCGATGGGGCGGCGATCGCCGATGTGTCCTGGCCGGCGGGCAGTCTCATCGTGGATGTGCGGCGCGGCACGGAGGAGATTTCGCCCTCGGGCGAGGTCCGGCTGCAGCACGGCGATTACCTGTACGTATTGACTGAGGCGGACACCGAGCCGGAGCTGCAGAGCCTGGCGGCGGAGCGTCAGCCGCAGGCATGACATTTAATAAAATACGGTGCTTTATCTAATAGTTGCTTATGCAAAGTTTTAATGCTGAATAATTTACTTTTGCCGCGAATAACACGATAATGTAAGTATAAGAGTGAAATGAAGCAATTCATTCCGATAGTTTTTATGGAAACGAGGTTGGGAAAAATGAAACGTTTGAGTAATATCTGCGGGCTGCTGGTGTTGATGGCAGCCCTGCTCGTACTCTCAGCGACCAGTGTATTCGCGGCGCCGGGAGTCGATTGGGACAATGCGGTCATCACGGCTCAGGGCACCGGCGTGCCGCCCGCGAATGCCTACAATTCCGTTCAGGCGCGCATGATGGCCCGCCGGGCGGCTATCGTAGACGCCTATCGCCAGCTGGCGGAGCAGATCAAGGGCGTCAATGTCGATGCGGATACGACGGTCGAGAATATGATGGTCACGAGCGACGTAGTGAAGACGCATGTCAGCGCGCTCGTGCAGGGCGCCCGCATCACGGATGAGAAGGTGCTGCCGGAGGGCGGCTATCAGGTCACGATGCAGGTGTCGGTGTTCGGCGTCAGCAACTCGCTGGCCAGCGCCGTCTATGACAACAGCTCCCGTCGCGTGCAGGAGTCGTATCCGGCTCCGGTGAGCGATGTCGCACCGTCGGTGCCGATGACGCTGCCGGCGATAGAGAACTCCGGCTCGACGGCCCCGACCTATACGACGGACGAGCCGATCCGCGATAATACGGGCACGAGCGCAGCTGCTACTCCGTCCGGGCGGGCGATCGGCAACTACACCGGCCTCATCGTGGACTGCCGCGGTCTCGGTCTCACTCCGGTCATGAGCCCGGTCATCGAGAATGAGGCTGGCACCCCGATCTATGGATACAAGAATCTGGACTATGACAAGGTCGTCAAGGACGGCATGGCCAGCTATACGCGGGACATCCGTACTGCCGGACGGGCTGGCAGCCATCCGCTCGTCGTAAAGGCAGTGCGCCTCGATCATAATGCTAATCCGGTCCTGTCGATCGCTGATGCCAACCGCGTACTCATCGAAAATGGTGCTACCGGATTCCTCGATAATACGAAAGTGGTTTTCGTAAGATAACATAATAATTAAAAGACATGATGAATTGTAAATAATTGTAAAAGAGAAGAAAAAGAAAAGGGGCGCTGGGCATGGCCGGCGTCTCTTTTTTTCGTGCCCAACTTGGAGTGTTGTTACAATGTTGCTTTATTGCAGGCACAAAATGTGTATTTTGGTAAATTTTTTGAGCGCAGTACTTGAAAAATATAATATTATAGAGTAGAATGATTATACACTAAGATAAAACAATAAATTGAGAACTGGTCTTAGTAATCGTTACCTAAGGAGTGAAGTAGATGGCAGATTTTGATGGAGAAAAGAAGATGTTCCTGGAAGAGCGTCAGGAAATCATCATGAATATGCTGGAGCACGACGGCAAGGTCCGCGTGCGTGATCTGAGCGAGAAGTTCAAGGTGACCGAGGACTGCATCCGCAAGGATCTCGGAGCCCTCGAGAAGCAGGGCAAGCTGAAGCGCACCTATGGCGGCGCTGTACGCATCCGCGAGAACAGCCACATGCTCGAGGTCAGCAAGCATCGCCAGACGGATGTCGAGGCCAAGCAGAAGATCGCCCAGGCTGCGGTGCGTCTGATCCATGAGAAGGATATGGTGTTCCTCGATATCTCGACGAGCAACCTGGCGATTGCCGAGCTGCTGGTGAAGCTGGATCAGGACATCACCGTCGTCACGAACATGATCGATATCCTGGTGGTGCTGGCCCGCAATCCGAAGATCCATGTCGTCTTTGCCGGTGGCAAGATCAACAAGAGCCGCGATGGCTTCTGGGGCGGCATGACGCTCGATTTCATCTCGCGTCTGAAGCCGGATATCGCTTTCGTCGGGGCTGTAGGCGTCGATGTAAAGGAGAACTCGGTATCGACCTATGATATCGATGACGGCATCAACAAGGCATCGATCATCCGCCACAGCAAGAAAGCCTATGTCGTAGCCGAGTCGCGCAAGCTCAGCACGGATGGCAACTACAACTACACGACGCTCGATACGCTGTCGGGGCTCATCACCGATTCGGAGCCGTCGGCTGAAATCAAGGCGGCCGCTGATTCCTATGGCGTGGAGATCATCCTGCCGTGAGCCTGTATTTTGGCCGGGCCAGTCTGGATGAAGCGGGACGCTGCAGTTGGCCGGGTCTATATGGCTTGATAGTGAGAGGACTGAAGGTATATGCTTTCTACCTTCTGGTCCTCTCCTTTTTCCGTTTGAGCTTCGTTATCGGGCTCCATGACTACTGGGCGCCGGGGACGGGAGCGGCTGACGTACTCGTGACGCTGTGGCGCGGCTTCCGGCTCTCGTTCCAGACGGCCGGAGCGCTGGCACTGGCGGCCCTGCTGCCAGCGGCCCTGCTGCATTTCGTCGGACCGCGCGTGGAGCGCTGGGCCTGGCGCATCGTCACCGGCCTGACTCTCGCGGTGCTGTCGGTGCTGTTCGTGGCCAGCTTCCCGTATTACCGGCAGTTCCGGGCCAATTTCAATCAGATGTTGTTCACGGGAGCCCAGGACGATAAATATGCTCTGTTCATGACGATGATGCAGCAGTATTATCTGCCCGTGCGTCTGGCGGCAGCCCTGTTGCTGGCCTATGTCCTCTGGCGTATCCTGCGGGCCTGGCTCGCCTGGCGGCCGTTCGAGCGCTGGCTCTATCGCCAGCATCTGTCGGCGGTCGCGCGTTGGCTCGGGCGGGGCCTGGCGGCTCTGGGCGTGTATATCGCCGTGCTGCTCGGCATATTCGGTGGCAGCCTCGGCTGGCAGACCGCGGTGAACTGGGAGAATGCCGGCGTCATGCGCGATGATTTTCTGAATGAGGCCATACTCGACAGCCCGCAGGCAATCTACCGGGCCTATGAGCTGAACAGCCGCATGCTGGCCTGCAACGGGCTCGACTTCACCGTCGACGATATCCGCAGGCTTGCGGCTCAGCGGGCCGGGATGCCGCCGGACAGCGATGACCTTGACGTTTATCTGACGCATGAGGCTCAGGGATCGCGGATTGCACAGAGCCAGGGGCAGCCGCCGCGGCATATATTCCTGATCATCTCGGAGAGCCTGGCCAACTGGCCGTTGCTTGATAAATATGCCGATATCCCGATCGCCGATGGGCTGCGCGGGATCATAAAGGAGCCGGATACCGCCTACTGCCCGACGTTCCTGCCGAACGGGGCCAGTACGGTGTCGGCCGTGACGGGCGTCGTGACAGGCTTCGCTGATGCGAACCTCTATCTCACGACGATGCCGGAGGCCTACAAGGCCCCCTATCCGACGGCCAGCGCCCCGCAGCTGGCGAAACTCGGCTACGAGACGAATTTCTGGTATGCCGGCCCCTCGACATGGGAGCGCATCGGCGCTTTCACACAGGCACAGGGATTCGAGCATTTCTACAGCCGGGGCGACTTTGGCGATGTGCCGGGCAGCGTCTGGGGCTGCGAGGATGAGTATCTGTACCAGGCGATACTGGATCGGCTGGGCGCCGAGGACGCGGCCGCCGGTGAGTCGGGACAGGCTTCGTTCAATGTCATACTGAACGCATCGAATCATTCGCCTTATGATGTGGATATTGCCGCGAAGGGCTTTGATTTCGACAGCGTGCGTGCGGCTCTGCCGCCGGAGGCACAGAATGACGAGGAACTGCTGAAGGAACTCGGTCACTACTGGTACGCGGCCCGCGAGCTCACGAAATTCGTCAAAGAGCTGAAGGATCGCTATCCGGACTGCATCGTGATGATCGTGGGCGACCATGGCGATCGCTACAATATCGATAAGACGCCGAATATGTACGAGCGCTACGGAGTGCCTTTCATCATCACGGGGCGCGGGGTGACGCCTGACGTGCTGCCGGCAGAGTCGGCGGGCAGCCAGATCGATATTGTGCCGACGCTCATCGAGCTCGTGGCACCGGCTGGCTTCCGCTATGAGTCGGTGGGGCGCAGTCTGACGCTGGGCAATGACCGGGGCGTGAACTATGGGTTCTGGATCACGCGGCACAGCATCGGCCGGGCCGATCTGATACCGCTGGAGCCGGAGGACCTGACGGGGGTACCGCAGGCGCCATTCGCGCCCGAGATGGAGCAGTCGATGCAGGACTATATCGATGCGGTGCGCAGCGTGTCCTGGTGGCGTCCGAAGTACGGCGCGCAGCTGGATCCGGAGCTCGTCCGAGACCGGTGATCAGCTGGCTGCACCAGTTAGCGCCCCGTGACTCGGATTCAGGTAATTTTTTACGGTGATAGTGAGATATTGATGGATACAAAGGTAGTAAAGATAGAGGATGTAAAGGCTCAGTGCGCGGAGCTCGCCCGCGCGGGGGAAATCCTCCGCGCGGGCGAGCTTGTGGCGTTCCCGACGGAGACGGTCTATGGGCTCGGAGCGAACGGGTTCGATGCCGAGGCCTGCGCGCGCATTTATGCGGCGAAAGGGCGCCCATCGGATAATCCGCTCATTCTGCACGTCTCGGACCGCAGCATGGTGGACCGTGTCGCCCAGTCGGTGACGCCGCTCGCGGAGCGGCTGCTGGCGGCTTTCTGTCCCGGCCCGATCACGCTGATCATGCATCGGCGGGCGACAGTGCCGGACCGCATCACGGGCGGGCTGGCGACGGTCGGCGTGCGCATGCCGGAGAACGATATCGCGCGGGCCATGATCAAGGCAGCCGGTGTGCCGGTGGCGGCCCCTTCGGCCAATATATCCGGGCGGCCGAGTCCGACGACGGCGGAGTCCGTCCTGCGCGATATGCAGGGGCGGATTCCGCTGATCCTGGATGGCGGTCCGTGCCACTATGGCGTCGAGTCGACCATCGTCGATACGACGGGGGATCGGGCGCTGATCCTGCGGCCCGGTGCCATCACGCCGGAGATGCTTGCCGAGGTCCTGGGCGGCGCTGACTACGTGGCGCTTGATCCGGCCCTGCAGCAGCTCGGGCAGACAACCGAGCTCGACCCGGCCCGGGGAGCGGCCCAGTCCGCTGGACCGGCACCGCGCGCGCCGGGCATGAAATACCGCCACTACGCGCCGAAGGCACCGCTGACCCTGCTCGAGGGGGCGGCGGCCGATATGCCGGCAGCCTTCGTCGCGGAGGTGCGGCGCCAGCAGGCCGCCGGCCATACGGTCGGCGTACTGGCGAGCCGCGAGGTCTGCAATGCGCTGGTCAATGCGCGCGTCATCACGCCGGATCTCGTCATGGACTATGGGTCGCAAGGCGACCTCTACGCCATCGCGGCTCACATCTACGAGGATCTCATCGCGTTCGACGACCTGCCTGCTGATGTGCTGCTGGCCGAGGGCACGACGAGCGAGGGGCTCGGCCTCGCCATCATGAACCGCCTGCACAAGGCGAGCGGCTTCCATAGCCTGCAGGTGCCGGCGGGGGATCGTGTGAAATAGACCAGTAGCGCCCCTTAGCATCGGATGATAAATGTTTTTGTGCCGTCTGCGCCGCTATAGTGGCGCGGACGGCTTTTGTGTGCTACAATAATACAGAATGTGTACGCAAGATGATTTGGAAAGGCAGGAATCGCATACTCATGAATATAACGATAGGCAGCGACCATGGCGCCGTCCAGCTCAAAGAAGAAGTGAAGATGGTTCTTCAGGAATTCGAGGACGTCAAAGTGACCGATGTGGGGACGTTCGGCACGGATTCGGTAGATTATCCGGACATCGCGGAGAAGGTGTGTGCCGATGTGGTCAGTGGCAAGGCCGACCGCGGCATCGTGCTCTGTGGTACGGGCATCGGCATCTCCATTGCCGCCAATAAGATCCATGGCATCCGCTGCGCGCTCTGCAATGATGTCTATTCGGCCAAGAAGTCGCGCGAGCACAACAATGCCAACGTGCTGGCCATGGGCGGACGCGTGCTCGGCTTCGGCCCGGCCGGTGAGATCGTTCGCGCCTGGATGACGACGGAGTTCGCTGGCGGCCGTCATGAGCGCCGCGTGAACAAGATCATGGCGCTGGAGCAGAAACAGGACCAGAAGTAAGTAAAAGGCGGCTCGAATGGGCTGCCGTCATATAGTGGATGTAGCACATAGAGGAGGACAACCGCATGAGTCTGATGGAAAACCTGAAATCCGTAGATCCTGAGGTCGCTGAGCAGCTCGATAACGAGCTGAACCGTCAGCGCAACAAGCTCGAACTCATCGCTTCGGAGAATATCGTCTCGAAAGCCGTGCTCGAGGCCCAGGGTTCTGTCCTGACCAACAAGTATGCCGAGGGCTATCCGGGCAAGCGCTATTATGGCGGTTGCGAGTTCGTCGACAAGGTCGAGCAGCTGGCCATCGACCGCGCCAAGAAACTGTTCGGCGCCGGCTATGCCAATGTTCAGCCGCACTCGGGCGCTCAGGCCAATATGGCGGTGTTCTTCGCGCTCATGAAGCCGGGTGATACCTACATGGGCATGAACCTCACTGATGGCGGCCATCTGTCGCACGGCAGCGCGGCCAACATGAGCGGCAAGTATTTCCATGTCGTGCCCTATGGCGTGGCGCGCAACACCGAGCGCATCGACTATGACGAGGTCGAGCGCATCGCCAACGAGTGTCATCCGAAGCTCATCGTGGCTGGTGCCTCGGCCTATGCCCGCATCATTGATTTCCCGCGTCTGGCAGATATCGCCCACAGCGTCGGGGCCTACCTCATGGTCGATATCGCTCATATCGCCGGCCTCGTAGCAGCAGACGAGCATCCGAGCCCGGTGCCGTATGCCGATGTTGTGACGACGACGACGCACAAGACGCTGCGCGGGCCGCGCGGCGGCATGATCCTTTGCAAGGATCCGGAGTTCGGCAAGCAGTTCAACAAGGCCGTATTCCCGGGCATCCAGGGCGGTCCGCTCATGCATGTCATCGCTGCGAAGGCCGTGGCTCTCGGCGAGGCGCTGAAGCCGGAGTTCAAGCAGTATGCCCATCAGATCCGCCTCAACGCTACAGCACTCGCAACGGAGCTGCAGGCCAAAGGCTATCGCATCGTCTCGGGCGGCACGGACAACCACCTCATGCTCGTCGATCTCACGAACAAGGGCATCACGGGCAAGGTCGCCCAGAACGTGCTCGATGAGGTCAATATCACGGCCAACCGCAATACGATACCGTTCGAGACGCTGTCGCCGTTCGTCACGAGCGGCCTGCGCCTGGGCTCGCCAGCCCTCACGACGCGCGGTTTCAAAGAGGACGATATGCGCGAGGTAGCCGATATCATCGCCCTCGTACTCGACGATGTGGAGAATGAGGCGCACAAGGACGAGGCCCGCCGTCGCGTGGCTGCCCTCTGTGCGAAATATCCGCTTTACGAGTAAACGAAAAACATATTTTATAGGGAGAATTACAGCAAGATGTCAGATTTGAAAGTACATGTCATAGATCATCCGCTCATACAGCATAAGCTCACTTTCATGCGCAAGAAGGAGACGGGCTCGAAGGATTTCCGCGAGTTGCTCGAGGAAATCTCGATGCTTATGACCTATGAGATCACGCGCGACTTCCCGCTCGAGGAAGTCGAGATCGAGACGCCGGTATCGAAGTGCAAAGCCAAGGTCCTCGCCGGCAAGAAAGTCGGTGTCGTGCCGATCCTGCGCGCCGGTCTCGGCATGCTGTCGGGCGTCATGAACATGATGCCGGCCGCGAAAGTCGGCCATGTCGGTCTTTACCGCGACCCGGAGACGCTGAAGCCGGTCGAGTACTACTGCAAACTGCCGAGCGATGTCTCGGAGCGCACGTTCATCGTTGTCGACCCGATGCTCGCCACGGGCGGCAGCGCGTCAGCAGCGCTGTCCCTGCTGAAGGAGAAGGGCGCGAAGAATATCATCCTCATGTGCCTCGTGGCGGCGCCGGAGGGCATCCGCTGCGTGAACGAGGAGCATCCGGATGTGCCGCTGTATGTGGCAGCCGTTGATGAGCGCCTGAATGACAAGGGCTATATCGTCCCGGGCCTCGGCGATGCTGGCGACCGCATTTTCGGTACGCTCTGATCAAGTGAATGTGAAGGTGAATTTTTTTGAGTAATCTAGAAGTAGGTATCGTCGGCCTGCCGAACGTCGGCAAGAGCACGCTGTTCAACGCCATAACGAAAGCGGGCGCAGAGGCGGCCAACTATCCGTTCTGCACGATCGAGCCGAATGTCGGTGTCGTGGCCGTGCCGGATCCGCGTCTCGAGGTCCTGCACAAGATGTATAATTCCAAGAAGACGACGCCGGCCTCGGTGCGTTTCGTCGATATCGCCGGCCTCGTCAAAGGCGCCTCGAAGGGCGAGGGCCTCGGCAACAAGTTCCTCGAGCATATCCGCCAGGTAGACGCGGTCGCACATGTCGTGCGCTGCTTCGAGGACAGCGAGATCACGCATGTCGAGGGCTCGATCGACCCGCTGCGCGACATCGATATCATCCAGACAGAGCTGTGCCTCTCCGACCTCGACATCGTCGAGAAGCGCATATCGCGCCTCGCGAAGATAGCGAAATCCGGCAACAAGGAAGCCCGCGAGGAGGACGTCGTCTGCCGCAAGATCAAGGCGCTGCTCGATGAGGGACGTCCGGCCCGTGAGGCTGATCTCAGCAAGGAAGAGCTCGAGATGGTAAAAGAGATGAACCTGCTGACGCTGAAGCCGGTACTCTATGTCGCCAATGTCGGCGAGGATGAGGTCGCTACGGCGGACACGGACAACCCCTATGTGCAGAAGGTCAAGGAGCATGCCGCGAAATCCGGCTCCGAGGTCGTGACGATCTCGGCCAAAGTCGAGAGCGAGATCGCAGAGCTGCCTGCGGATGAGGCGAAGGAATTCCTGGCCGATATGGGTCTCGAGGAGAGCGGCCTCGACCGCCTCATAAAGGCTGCGTTCGATCTGCTCGGCCTCATGACGTTCCTGACGGCCGGCCCGGACGAGTGCCGCGCTTGGACGATCGTGAAGGGGACGACGGCACCGAAGGCCGCTGGCAAGATCCATACCGATTTCGAGCGCGGCTTCATCCGCGCGGAGATCGTAAGCTATGACCAGCTCGTAGCCGCCGGCTCTGTAGCAGCTGCCCGCGAGAAAGGCCAGCTGCGTTCGGAGGGCAAGGATTACGTCATGCAGGACGGCGATGTGACGAATTTCCTGTTCAACGTGTAATAGCATATCGCGCATAAGAAAACGAAAAGCCATCTCGGCATCAACCAGCTGGATCAGCAGTCTGGAGGTGCGGGATGGCTTTTTCGTATGCTTTTTATCATATCTGGCGCAGGCGCGCGGGCAGGCGGCGTAGCGTCCAGCCTCCGGCCAGGCCGATGAGCGAGCCGGTCAGGAGGCCGCAGGGGCCGAGGATCGGCAGGTAGAACAGGATGCCGGGGCTCTCGATGACGAGTGCTGCGATTAGGAGCTGGCCGACATTGTGGGCGAAGCCGCCGGCCGCGCTGACGCCGACGATGGAGAGCGTTGCGACGTGCCGGCTCATTTTTTTCAACAGCAGCATGGCGGCGAAACTCAGGAGTCCGCCGGCGAGACTGTATGCGAGTATGGTCGGGCCGCCGCCGAACATGGTGGCGAGCAGTACGCGGATGAGCAGGACGAGCAGGGCATCGCGGGCCGGTACCGTATAGAGCGCGAGCAGCGTGATGATGTTCGCGAGGCCGAGCTTCGCGCCCGGAGCAAGGAAGGGCAGCGGCAGCAATCCCTCGAACAGGAACAGGGCCAGGGACTGGGCGATGAGCAGCGCCAGATAGACGAGGCGGAACGTACGGCTCATGGGCATCACGTGGTTGTTTTCAGCAGTCATCAGCGCACCTCCACATCCGTATCGCGAGCAGTTGTTCCGGAGGTCTGTCCCTTTACCTGGATGATGAGGTGATGGGGGAGGCAGGCGATGGTGTCGCCGGGGCGCCGGGCCACGCCGGTAGCTATGCATATCGCGTCAGGGCAGTCAGCATCGACGACGGCGATCGTCTCATCCGTGACGCGCACGACGTTGCGTCCGTAGCTGTTGGCGATGGTGAAGGTGTCTGTGCCGCGGTGGGCGGAGAGCTGGACCGTGCGCACGACGCGGCCGTCGATGCGGATTTCGGCGTAGAGATTATCCGCGGGGCGGCTCAGGACGAGCAGCGGCGTCAGTGAGAGCAGGAGCAGGCCGGCGATGAGCAATATATCTGCCCGGTGTTTTTTGATGAATTCCATTGTGGTACCTTTTCAGATGTGCTAATATGAAAGAAAATGCTAATCTCGAGTGGACTAAAGGAGTAGATATCATATGCCGAACCGGGCAGTATGGGCCGAGATCGATCTCGGGGCCCTGCGGAACAACTATAGGGAGATCAAGCGTCACCTGCAGCCGGGAGCGCGCCTCTGCGCCGTCGTGAAAGCTGACGCCTATGGTCATGGCGCGGTACAGGTGGCACGCATCGCCGTCGAGGAGGGGGCGAGCTATCTGGCTGTGGCTACGGTCGACGAGGGCATCGAGCTGCGGCGGGCCGGCTTCACGACTCCGATTATCATGCTGGGGCTGACGCTGCCGGAGAGTGCTGTCGATATCGTGGCCTATGATATCACGCAGACCGTATGCGAGCTGCCGCTCGCGGAGGCCATATCGCGCGAGGCCGTGCGGCAGGGGAAGCTGGCCCGCGTCCATCTGAAGGTGGAGACGGGTATGGGCCGCATCGGTATCCGTCCGGAGGAGGTCGGCGAGCTCGCCGCTGCAGTTGCAGCCCTGCCGAATATAGAGATCGAGGGCATGTTCAGCCATTTCGCGGCAGCGGATACAGCAGATAAGACGTTCGCCCATGAGCAGCTTGCGCTGTTCGAGCAGGCCATCAGCTCCGTGACGGAGCGTGCCGGTCGTCCCCGCATCTGTCATATCGCTGAGTCAGCTGCAGCGCTCGAGATACCGGAGTCCCACCTCGACATGGTGCGGGCGGGCATTATCCAGTACGGCCTATGGCCCTCGGCGGAGGTGACGCATCCGATTGCCCTGCGGCCAGTCATGAGCCTGCGGGCACGCGTCGTATTCCTGAAGACCATGCCGGCCGGGGCAACGATTGGCTATGGCCGCACGTGGCGGGCAGAGCGCGAGAGCCGCATTGCCACGCTGCCGCTCGGCTACGCCGATGGCTTCATCCGCGCCTACGGGCGGGACGGCTACGTCACGATCAAGGGGCACCGCTGCCCGATTGCCGGCCGCATCTGCATGGACCAGACGATGGTCGATGTGACGGATTATCCGGATATCGAGGAGGGCGACGTCGCGACGCTGTTCGGTGCGGGCGGTCCGAGTGCCGATGAGGTGGCGGAGCGCGCCGATACGATCAGCTACGAGGTCACATCGCTCATCATGAAGCGCGTGGAGCGGAGATACGTAGAGGAGTAAGGTTGACGGCAGCGTTGCAAAAAATTACTCGAGCTGCCGCTTCCAGTATTCGAGGTCGGGAGCGTTGAGCGGCAGGTCGATGGTCTGGCCGTTATCATAGTAGAAGCGAAAGCGGACTTCGTCCGCTTTTTTTATTGCGGGGAGGCTGGAGCGCGGCAGTTCTACGAACAGTTTGTTCTCATTCTGCCAGCGGTGCTCGCCGGAGGTGCCGGCCGGCATCTGCTTGACGACGGCCTTCATCTCCCAGGCATCGCCATCGGTATACAGGATGGCTTCCGGGCGCAGCTGGGCGCTGTCGTAGCGGAAGTCCCAGATGCTGAGCGTGGCGCCTTCGAGCTTTCCAGATTCGGTGTGCGAGCTTTGGAAGTCGATGAGGCAATAGGCGGACAGTGAGTCAGCCGTGCGATGGTCGACATGCCAGGTGTAGGAAAGCCCGAATATGCCGATGAGCATGCATAGCGCGCCGACGATGAGCAGGATGGTTTTCAAGGGCAGTTCATGGATCTGATATGGCATTGTTCCCTCCGTGAAAAACGAGCCAGAAATGATTCTCCGTTCATTATACCGCTAGTATTCAGGTTTGGCCAGCGGGGACAGCATTAGCGCCTCTTAGCATCGGATAAAATATGGCCTGATTTCCGCTCAGCCCTTGCTTTTTTTCGGGGATATGAGAAAATAGAAGTGATTGCATATCATGGGAGGCGATACGATGTCGATAAAGCTTTTTGTCACTGATCTGGATGGGACGCTGCTGGTGTCAGCCAGCACCGTATCGAAGCGGAATATAGCTGCAGCCCAGGCCGCAGCAAAGGCTGGCGTGACGGTCACCATCGCGACCGGGCGCATGTATAAGGCGGCTTTGCCCGTAGCGCAGGCACTCGGAGTCGATGTGCCGATCATCACTTATAATGGGGCACTCATAAAAACTACCAGCGGGAAGGAACTTTATGCGGCTTATCTGCCACCCGAGGTCGTGGCTGAGGTAGCGAGCTTCGCGCAGGAGCGGGGATGGTATATACAGAGTTACAGCCATGATGAGTTGCTGTTCCCCGTCTATGATGAACATTCGCGCGGCTATGAGCAGGCTCAGGCCATAAAGGGCAGACTGGTCGGCTGGGACGGGCTGCGGTCACCAGAGTATACGCAGGCGGTCTCGAAAATGCTGTGCATAACGGATGATGAGTCCGAGACGGAGCAGCGCATTCGTGAGTTCAATGACCACTTCGGCGGGCGCATCGTCGCCGTGCGCTCGAAAGCTGACTATGCCGAGATAACGTGTCCGGGCGTATCGAAGGCGTCGGGAATCCAGCGGCTGGCGGAACGTCTGGGTATATCCATCGACGAGACGATGGCCATCGGCGATGGTGATAATGATATCCCGATGCTCAAGGCTGCCGGCCATAGCGTCGCTATGGGCAATGCGGTCCCTGAAGTGAAGGCAATCTGTGAATACGTCACGACGGACTGCGAGGCTGATGGCTTTGCGACGGCGATTGAGCGCTACATACTGGGACAGGGATGATAACAGCCGCTACACCGCCGCTGGCGGCTGTCGCGGAGCTCGGGATGGTATATGGTACTTAGTTAAGGGAGAAGAGGAGCAATTTGGCTATAAGATTGGTCGTCATGGATCTCGATGGGACGCTGCTGAACTCGGATAAGCTCATATCGCCGCACACGCAGGCGGTGCTGGAGCAGGCTCGGGCGCAGGGCTGTCTCACGACGATAGCTACCGGGCGCATGCATGGCTCGGCCGCCTATTTCGCGCGGGCGTCGGGGATGAATGCGCCGGTCATCAGCTGCAACGGCGGCCACGTGCAGGGAATCGAGGCAGCGACACCGCTGTTCGAGCGTCATCTCGCACCGCCGGTGGTGCGGCGTCTGCTGGAGCTGGCGCGGCGCCGGGGCTGGTATCTGAACTGGTACATCGGCGATACCGTCTACGTCATGGAGTATATCGAGGATTACTTTTATGCCTATCGCACGACGAAGGGGCTGAAGATCAAGGCGGTCGGCGATCACTATGCCGACTATACCGAGAACGTCATCCAATGCGTCATCCGTGACCTGGATGGCGATGTCCAGAGCAAGACGGCCGTCATCGAGCAGATGTTCCCGGGCGGCATCCAGGCCCAGCAGAATACAGGCACATCGTCGGATCTGACGCCGCCCGGCGTGAACAAGGCCGTTGGCGTGGAGGCCCTGCTGCACGCTCTCCATATAGCGCCCTCGGAGCTCATGGTCTGCGGCGATGGCGATAACGATCTCGCGATGCTCGACTATGCCCGCCGGCATGGCGGCGTGGCGGTCGTCCCCGCGAATGGCCTGCCGGCAGCGAAGGCGCTGGCGACCTATCACGCGCCGAGCAATGATGAGGATGGCATAGCCAGAGCCATCGAGGAGCTCGTGCTGCGCCACTGAGCAGATATATAATTTTAGCGAAAAGAAAACAGGGGTGATATATATGACGGAGGAAAATGAGAAAGCGGAGGAGTACCGCCTCGTCATCGTGACCGGTATGTCGGGCGGCGGTAAGACGCAGGCCTGCCGCTACATGGAGGACCTCGGATATTTCGTGGTTGATAATCTGCCGCCGGTATTCATACCGAAATTCGTGGAGCTGGCTCGCCATGCCGGCGGCCATATCGGCAAAGTCGTGCTGGTGGTGGATACGCGCAGCCGCGAATTCTTCGATACATTCGTCCAGGTGCTCAATGATATGGACAGGGATGATATGCCCTATGAGATGCTGTTCATGGACGCCTCGGATTCGGTCATCATCCGCCGCTATAAGGAGACCCGCCGCCGCCATCCGCTGGCGCCGAACTCGCGCATCAGCGAGGGCATCGCGAAGGAGCGTGAGCGCCTGGCACCCGTGCGGGCCAAGGCGACCTATGTCATAGATACCTCGGAGCTCAAGAAGGTCGAGCTGCGGGACAAGATCCATCGCCTGTTCGGCAACACCGAAGGCAATCAGATGAATATCAACGTATTGTCGTTCGGATTCAAATTCGGTATGCCGCTCGATGCGGATATGGTATTCGACGTGCGCTTCCTGCCGAATCCATTCTATTTCGAGTCCATGCGCCACAAGAGTGGCGCCGTGCCCGAGGTCGCGGAGTACATAGCGAGCCAGCCGGTCACGCAGGAGTTCCTGAAGCATCTGGACGGTCTGATTGATTTCCTCATACCGCAGTACATAAAAGAAGGCAAAAGCCAGCTCGTCATCGCCGTCGGCTGCACGGGTGGCATGCACCGCAGCGTCTTCGTGGCCAAGCACATCCACGACCGGCTCTGCAATCAGTATCCGACGCGCCTCGAACATCGCGACCTCATGAAGAACGACGTGTGGGAGCATGTACGGGAGGAGAGCTGATATGTATTTACTAAAATGGTTGTATCCGGGGCTGAAATTCAAGCGCTGGCTGCTGCTGTTCGCTCTCGGAGTCATGTTCGTAGCCATAGGTCTGGCGCTGGCCTTCAACTACAAATATCTCGACGTGCTGGAGGAAGCTATATTTCGGGCGGTCTACCTCTGGCGCGGGAGCTATAACTACGCATTTACGACCATCGTGGGCCTTGGCGTCGTATCCATCGGCATCATCCTGATGCTGATCGCGACGCGGTTCATCATCCGCTCCGTCATCACGGTGCTGCTGCCGGAGAACTCCGGTCATCTCGTGGATATCATTTACGAGAAACGCAAGCTCGGCAAAGGCCCGTCCGTGACGGTCATGGGCGGCGGCCATGGCCTGAATGTGCTGTTGCGCGGGATCAAGCGTGCGACATCGAATGTCACGGCCGTCGTGACCGTGGCCGATGACGGTGGCTCCTCGGGCCGTCTGCGCGAGGACCTCGGCATACTGCCGCCGGGCGATCTGCGCAACTGCCTCGTAGCCCTGGCTGATACGGAGCCATTGATGGAGAAATTGTTCCAGTACCGCTTCGAGGGCAAAGGGGAGCTGGCCGGTCATTCGTTCGGCAATCTGTTCATCGCGGCCATGAACGAAGTGACGGGCGATATCGAGCAGGCGCTGAAGGAATCGTCGAAGGTTCTGGCCGTCAAAGGCCATGTCCTGCCGGCAACGAAGGAACATGTGCGCCTCGACGCAATCATGACCGACGGCACGGTCGTCGAGGGCGAGTCGCATATCCCGGAAGTCCATAAGCATATCCACCGCGTCCGGCTGTTCCCCCAGCGGGTGCAGCCGGTGCAGTCAGCCATCGAGGCCCTGAATGAGTCGGATGCGATCATCCTGGGGCCGGGGTCGCTCTATACGAGCATCATGCCGAATCTGCTCGTCGAGGGCATCGCCGATACGCTGCGCCGCAGCAAGGCAATCAAGATATATATATGCAATGTCATGACTCAGCCCGGCGAGACCGACGGCTATACAGCGTCCATGCATGCCAAGGCCATTCTCGACCATGCCGGCAAAGGGGTCATCGACTATATGCTCGTGAATTCGCATGTGATCAGCGACAGCCTGCGGCAGGAGTATGCGGCGAAGGGAGCCTATCCGGTCAAAATCGACGAGAAAGCGATAAACGACCTGGGCATCGGCTTCATCAAAGCCGATATCATAAATGAGACGGATGTGATACGCCACGACCCGGCCAAGCTGAGCACAGCGGTCATGCGCATGATCGATACCCTGCGCCCGGGCAGCAAATCCGTCTACACCGTCAAGCACCACGAGATCCACTGAGAATGCGGAGGTGAGGAGATGCCGTCCTTTGCTACGGACGTGAAGAATGCCCTGGCTCGCCTGAGCTATGACCGGGAATGCTGCCGCATCGCGGAGCTGGCGGGCCTGCTCCGCATGGGCGCCGCAATCTCTCTGGGACAGCGGCGCCCGGAAGGACCGGTGTACGGCCTGAACTACGCCACGAAGAACGCGGCTGTCGCGCGCCGGACGTTGTCGCTCATAAAGGAACTGAATCATGAGCTCCGACCGGAGGTCATGGCCAGCCGCTCGCGCCAGCTCAACAAGCTCATGCGCTACGGCATACGCATCCGGCCGGCTGCGGCGGTGAACCGCCTGCTGGAGCGGGTCGGGTTCCTGCAGGAGGGGCGGCTGAACATCGACGACGATATGGGCATCCTGCGTCATACGCACTGCCGCATCGCCTATTTGCGCGGAGCCTTTCTCGGTGGCGGCACGGTGAATCGTCCGGAGGCTTCCTATAATCTCGAGCTCGTATGCACGACGTATGCCCAGGGGCACATGCTGCATCAGCTCCTGCGCCGGCTGGATTTCCCAGCGGGATTCACCGACCGGCATGATAACTACATCGTATACATCAAGAGCTCTGAGGACATCATCGATTTTTTGGCGATGCTCGGGGCTGACGAAGCTGTCGAGCAGTTCGAAGTCGCACGCAATGTCAAAGAAGTGCGTGAACAGGTCAACCGCATCGTCAACTGCGAGACGGCCAACCTGCAGAGGGTGGCCACGGCTGCCGGGCGGCAGCTCAATGATATCAACTATCTGGCGGCATGTGGTCGCCTGGCGGAGCTCAAAGATACGTTGCGCGAGGCGGCGGAGCTGCGACTGGCCCATCCGGAGGCCAGCCTGCAGGAACTGGCTGATATCATGCATCTCACGAAGTCAGGGCTCAATCATCGTCTGAGCCAGCTCCAAGCGGCAGCAGCCGCAGAGCGGGCAGCCCGGGCGGAAAGCTCTCGGTCTGGAAATTGAGGAAGATATATATTGTTTAGATTCAGAACGAAGAAGAATAGATGGCGCTATGCGGCTGCCGGAGTGGCAGCCGCTGCCCTGCTGCTTGGAACAATTGCCTATATGGCGCTGACACCGGTGCCGGAGGGCGTCGTCATCCTCGAATACCATATGGTAGAGGATGATGATGGCCTGGCGTCCGACGAACGTCCGTACAATGTACCGCCGGCGGAGTTTGCAGCGCAGCTCGACTATCTGCAGCAGCAGGGCTATGAGACGATAACGATGCAGGACTACATGCGGGCTCGCAAGGGCAAGCAGGAACTGCCGGAGCGGGCGGTAGCTCTGACATTCGATGATGGCTATGAGGATAACTATACCGAAGTATGGCCGTCGCTCGCGCAGCGTGACATGAAGGCGACGATCTACATGGTGACGAATGATATCGGGCGGCCGCGTTATCTCGACTGGAATGAGCTGCGCGATCTCCAGGCGCACGGCATAGAGATCGGGAGCCATACGGCGAACCATCAGCTGCTGACGACGCTCGATGAGGCGACTCAGATCGATGAGCTGCGCCTCTCGAAGCTGCTGCTCGAGTGGAATGGCATCCATACGGTGTATAGTTTCTCGTATCCGAATGGCGCCTATGACGCCACGCTGCCGGCCAAACTGCAGCAGGAGGAGTATCTGAACGCTGTCACCGGCGATGCTGGTGTCAATACGATGACTACCGACCCGTATCTATTGCAGCGCGTGAATATCCCGCATCCCCGTTTTGGATTGCTGGAATTCAAACTGCGGCTTTGGAAGGCCAATTTGTTCACGAGGCTAGGCTGGAATCAGCACCAGCTGAGCTGAGATATTCAAGAAAGGTGATTGATTGATGAAGAAAGCAACATCCATAGCGATAGCAGCAGCGCTGATGCTGAGCTGTGCTGCCATGCCAACGGCTATGGCTTCCCGACATGTCAATGACAACAGCAACACTACGCAGAATCTGACAGACAAACGATATGCCGGGACAAACAACACGCCAGGGAAATGGGACAGCCAGGCACTGAACAAGCGCATAGCTGCTGTGATGTCCGAATACAAGGATGAAAATAAATGTCCCTCCCCGTACGGTACGCACATGAGCAATACGACGATGCGCCTCTGGAAGGTCGAGTCGCGTGATACCGGCGGTACCTTGCTGTTCTCGGACAGCCCGGAGTATGTTGATCGCGACGGCATCCTTTATCAGGATACGGTCAGCGGTGATGCCCGCATCCTGTACTACCATCTCGACAATACGGACGAGGCCAAAAAGGTCGCTGTTGTGCTCGAGAGCGAGACCCCGAACAATGTCATCCGCATAACGCGCGGCGGGGCCAGCACGCCGAGCAGCGATTATCTCGAGGTAGGTAAAGCTACGCAGATGCAGTATTTCGCGCATCAGCTCAATGACCGTATCTACCTCGGCACGGGCGAGCGAGCAGTGCTGCGACAGGACATGAATACGACGATATTGCAGCCCGGCCAGCTCGTCTACGGCGTATATGATTTCCATAGTGCGGGACCGGTGAAGGTCACGGTGCTCATGTGCCCCGCGGATGCCGATCCCTGCACATTCGTAGATGAGGCTGAGGTATTGCCGAAGGACCAGTATCGCCTGCGCGGCACGTTCAAAGGCATGGACCGCATCATTACGGCTCCGAAGGCCTATGATCCTACGCGGGATGGTATCGTTTATTTCCCGCTCGCTGACGATAAACACGATGTATATCGCGTCGGTATTGATGCTACCGATGGCAGCCAGGTGAAAAATGTCGGCAACTATGGCGTGCTCTACAAGATCGAGATACCGATCGCGGGCAAGAAGCTCACGCAGTTCTACCTGAGTCCGCTCGGTGGCGTCTATGCGGGCGCTATGGGCGTGCGTGAGGGCTTGCTGCAGAATATGCTGCCTACCCCTATGGGGCGGACCTATTTCGGCGATCAGACGCCGCCAGAGCCCGAGAACGTGGCCAAGGCGCGTGAGGAAGGCATCGCGTTCCTGACGAAGTGCACCGAGCTGGCCGATCTCGGCAGCTATAATGCCAGCAACCAGACCAGCTTCGAATATTCGCCGCCGGGCGCATCGAATCTGCCCGTCAATATCATCATGATGCCAGCAAAATGATAGCTTCAGGAGGCTGCCCCGTGGGCAGCCTCCGTTTTTTCAAAATAACTTTTTCTTTTTTTGAAAAAAGGTGTTGACAAAAAACGGAACTCGCGATATACTAACATAGTCGCCGCAAGAGAGAGGCACGAAACAAAAGAGCCGCTCCTGCGAGACAGATTGTTCTCTGAAAACTAAACAATGTATAAGAATCATGCAAATCTGTATGAACAAGCCAGATGTAGATGCGAGAGCATCAAACA
>CACXCN010000066.1 GCA_902766095.1 uncultured Selenomonas sp.
AGTGGTTAACACACTGGATTGTGGCTCCAGCATGCGTGGGTTCGACCCCCACAAGTCGCCCCATTTTTTTATAGGGGTATAGCTCAATTGGTAGAGCAACGGTCTCCAAAACCGTAGGTTGTGAGTTCGATTCTTACTGCCCCTGCCATCCGGAGTGGTACTCAAGAGGCTTAAGAGGACGGTTTGCTAAATCGTTAGGCTGGGTAACTGGTGCGGAGGTTCGAATCCTCTCCACTCCGCCATTTTGGGTAAATCAATCCTGACTGATGTCAGGATTTTTTTATTTTTGTCATGCCCTGTTTGTGGTATGATAATGGTATTTCAGGTATATGGTATTTTAGGTTTTTGGGAGGAATGTATTTCATGGCTTCACAAGCAGAGTCTTTTCTGACCCGCTTTTTCAAGCTGGAAGAGAAGCACACGTCAGTAAGGACGGAGATCCTGGCCGGGCTGACAACGTTTATCGCTTTGGCGTATATCATGTTCGTCAATCCTAATATTCTGGCTGAGACGGGCATTCCGAAGGAAGCTGCGGTCGCGTCCACGATCTGGATTGCAGCTCTTTCGACAATGGTCATGGGTGTATTTGCCAATTATCCGGTGGCACTGGCTCCGGGCATGGGCTTGAATGCTTTCTTTGCCTATTATGTATGCGGCGTGCTGCATCTGCATTGGACGGTTGCTCTCGGCGCAGTATTCTTTTCCGGTATTCTGTTCTTGATTCTGACGATCAGCCATATCCGTCAGGCGATTATCAATGCAGTTCCGCAGAACCTGCGTGTCGCTATCGGCGTCGGCATCGGCCTCTTTATTGCCTTCGTTGGTCTGAAAGGATCCGGTCTCATCGTCAGCGATTCAGCCACCTTTATCACGCTGGGCTCGGTGACCAAGCCGACTACATTGCTGTCGCTGTTCGGGTTGCTGGTAACCGGCATCCTGATGGCGCGCGATATCCAGGGCTCTATCCTTATCGGTATCATTGCTACGACGCTGCTTTCGATGTGCCTGGGCTATTCACCGATTCCGCACAGTTTTGCCGATGTCATCAGTACTTCGGTACCAAGCATGGGCGAGACGTTCGGAAAGCTTGATATAGCTGGGGCCTGGGATTATGGTATCGTCTCCATCATCTTCACATTCACGGTTGTCGAGTTGTTCGATAACATGGGTACATTGATCGGCCTGACTTCCAAGGCCAAGCTCGTGAAGCCGAATGGCGAGATAGAGAATCTCGACCGGGCACTCACGACCGATGCTGTCGGCACGATTTTTTCTTCCATTTTCGGTACGTCGACGGTCACCAGCTATATCGAGAGTGCGACAGGTATAGCAGCTGGCGGCAAGACGGGTTTGACGGCTGTGACCGTAGCTGTCATGTTCCTGATATCGCTGTTGTTTGCTCCGCTCATCGGACTGGTTCCGGGCTTTGCGACGGCACCGGCACTCATCCTCGTCGGTGCGCTCATGATGGGCGATGTCGGCAAGATCAATTTCCAGGACTTCACCGATGGCCTGCCAGCGTTCCTTACTATAATAATGATGCCGCTGACCAGCAGCATCGCGAACGGCTTTGCCTTCGGCTTCATTTCTTTTGCGTTCATGAAAGCAGCTACTGGCAAGCATAAAGAAGTCAGCTGGATCATGTGGCTCGTCAGCATCGCTTTCATAATAAATCTTGTAATGCGCTCTTGACATGGAGAGAGCACTATGATAGACTTCTTATCTGTAGGCGCATGTATTGTGCGCTCCTGCAACCGCACAGCGAGGCCTGGTAAATGCCGCGAGGCTGCCGTAGCTGGCGAGTAACATTCAGGGAGGTGTTTTCATGTACGCAATTATCAAAACTGGTGGCAAGCAGTACAAAGTTGCTGAAGGCGATGTCATCACGGTTGAGAAGCTCGATGCCCAGGAGGGCGATGCTGTAACGTTCGACGAGGTCCTGACTGTCGTCAACGATGCTGATGTCAAAGTCGGCAAGCCGCTCGTCGAGGGTGCTAAGGTAACCGGCAAGGTTGCTGCTCAGGGCAAGGACAAGAAGATCCTGGTCTTCAAGTACAAGGCGAAGTCCAACTATCGTCGTCGTCAGGGTCATCGTCAGCCGTATACGAAAGTTACGATTGAGAAAATCGAGGCTTGATGAATTGATTCGTATACAGGTTTATCGGACTCAGGACGATAAAATATCTGGTCTGGAGATGACTGGCCATAGCGGCACAGCACCTCATGGCGAAGATATCGTCTGTGCCGGAGTTTCATCGCTGGCACAGACAGCATTATTGGGCATCGGTGAGTATCTGCATCGCAAGGTCTCTTACAAGGTTGCGAGCGGAGAGCTCCGTATGATGCTCGAAGATGCACCGGATGACCTGACGGAGGCCATCCTCGAAACAGCGTTGCTGGGGATGCAAGAGATTGCAAAAAAAGCCCCGCAGGCAGTTCGCATCTCAGAAAGTCGGAGGTGAAATTCGATGTTTGATTTTGATCTTCAGCTCTTCGCTCATAAAAAGGGCGTGAGCTCCACGCGTAACGGCCGCGACAGCGAGTCGAAGCGTCTGGGCGTCAAGGAGCATGCTGGCACGCAGGTGACGGCAGGCAGCATACTGGTGCGCCAGCGCGGTACGCATTTCCATCCGGGTCACAACGTTGGTATCGGTAAGGACGACACTTTGTTTGCCAAAGTAGCCGGCAAGGTTGCTTTCGAGCGCAAAGGTCGTTATCTGCGCCAGGTCAGCGTTTATACGGCTGAGGAAGCTGTTTGATCTGATACATGATACCTGCGCCTCTACCTGGTGGCGCAGGTATTTTGTATATTGAGCGAATTTAATACCGACGGCGTTAAGTTGCGTTGTGATGGGTGAAAAGCCGGTGTTGCCCCTGCAACGCCGGCTTTTCAGGCATCATGACGGATAACGCACGCCAGAATGGAGGTAACAATGCAGTTTATCGATAGAACCAAGGTGATCGTCAAGGCTGGTGACGGTGGTCACGGCAAGTCGGCTTTCCGCCGCGAGAAATTTGTACCGAAGGGCGGTCCGGCAGGCGGTGACGGCGGCCGTGGTGGTGATATCATATTCGAGGTGGATTCGAATATGAATACGCTGCTCGATTTCCGCTATCATCGCAAGTTCACGGCCAAGAATGGTGAGAACGGCGATATCAAGAACCAGTATGGCAAGAACGCGCCGGCCTGCATCGTGAAAGTACCGCCCGGAACGGTGGTCAAAGATGAGCAGACCGGTGAGGTGCTGGCCGATCTGACCGAGGTCGGTCAGCAGGCTGTCATCTGCAAGGGCGGCCGTGGCGGCCGCGGCAATGCCAAGTTTGCGACGGCTGCTAATAGGGCCCCGACATTCGCAGAATTCGGCGAGCCGGGCGAGCAGCGCAACCTCATACTCGAGCTGAAGTTGCTGGCGGACGTAGGACTCGTCGGCTACCCGAGCGTAGGCAAATCCAGCCTGGTCGCCAGCTGCTCGGCTGCACGGCCCGAGATAGCGGAGTATCATTTTACGACGATCACGCCGGTACTCGGCGTCGTCAAGACGGACTATGAAAAGAGTTTCGTCATGGCGGATATCCCGGGCCTCATCGATGGCGCGGCGGATGGGGCCGGGCTCGGCCACGATTTCCTGCGCCATGTCGAGCGCACGAAGCTCATCGTGCATATCGTCGATGCGTCGGGCATCGAGGGGCGCGACCCGGTCGAGGATTTCTACAAGATCAACCGGGAGCTGGCCAAGTACAGCGATAAGCTGGCGCGGCGCACGCAGATACTCGTCGCCAACAAGATCGACCTGCCGGAGGCACAGGCTAATCTGCCCCGTTTGCAGAAGCTGGCAGAAAAGGAAGGGCTGAAGTTCTTCGCCATATCGGCGGCGACGCATGCCGGTGTCAAGGAGCTCATAAGCTATATCGGCGAATGGCTCGACAACTACGTGCCGGAGGTCGAAGCTGAGGATGAGACCGAGAAGGTCTATGATGAGAATAAGGAAGACGCCGAGAAGATAACGATCACGCGCAATGATGCCGGTGACTTCATCGTGCATGGTGCAGCGCTCGAGAAGCTCGTCGCCATGACGAATTTCAACAACGATGAGGCCTTGCGGCGCTTCCAGTATATCTGGCGCATCAAGGGACTCGATGAGAAGCTGACCGAACGCGGCATAAAGGAAGGCCAGACCGTGCGCATCGGCGATATGGAATTTGAATATCACGAATGATGTAGAACAGGAGACTATATGCTGAAAAACAATCTGACCGGCAAGCAGAAAGCATTTCTGCGCTCGCTGGGCATGAACGAGGAGCCAATCGTATTCATCGGCAAAGAGGGCGTGACGCCGACCGTCGTGAAGGCAGCGCGTGAAGCGATACAGAAGCGCGAGCTCATAAAGGTGCGCGTGCTGCCGAGCGTGCTCGATGCACCGAAGGACGTCATAACCGTGCTGGCGGAGCGCTCGAGTGCCAATCTGGTGCAGGTCATCGGACGCAATGGCTTGCTTTTCCGGCGCAATAATGAGAAGCCGAGAATCGACCTGCCGAAATGAGTTCGATGTGACATTCTGATACGATAAAGGGGACATAGGCGTGAAGGCCAGAGAAAGGTTGCGCGAGGCGCGCCGCATTGTAGTAAAGGTCGGTACGAGTACGCTGACCCATCCGGAGGGAGGGCTCGATCTCTATCGCATCGACCATCTCATACGCGAGCTGGCCGATCAGGCGAATTCCGGACACGAGATGCTGCTGGTATCCTCAGGAGCTATCGCTGCGGGGATGAGCCGCCTCGGGCTGAAGCAGAAGCCGCAATCCATACCGGAGAAGCAGGCGGTAGCTGCTATCGGGCAGGGTGTACTCATGCATATATACGAAAAGATATTTGCGGAGTATGGCCGGGTCATGGGGCAGGTCCTGCTGACGCGGGAGAATGCAGTACGCCATAACCAATACCTGCACTCGCGCGACTCCCTGCTGGCGCAGCTCGATATGGGCGCCATACCGGTCATCAACGAGAATGATGCCGTGGCGGTCGATGAGATAAAGATCGGCGATAACGACAATCTGTCGGCTACAGTGGCCACGCTGGTCGATGCGGATGCGCTGATCATACTCTCGGATATCGAGGGGCTGTACACGGCCAATCCGGCCACGCACCCCGAGGCGGAGCTGATCCATGAGGTCCCGGAGCTGACGCCGGAGATCGAGAGCCTGGCCGGTGGTGCCGGTACGGCACTGGGGACGGGCGGCATGCTGACGAAGCTGCAGGCAGCCAAGGTCGCCGTGAATGCCGGGGTAAACATGGTCATAGCCAATGGCAGCCGTGAGAATGTCATCCGCGAGGTGCTGTCCGGCGAGCAGGTCGGAACCGTATTCCCCGCGAAAGAATCGCATCTGCGTGTGCGGCAGAGCTGGCTGGCTTTCGGCAAGCGCATCGTCGGTGATCTCGTCGTTGACGATGGCTGTGCGGAGGCCATGCGCGAGCGCGGCTCGAGCCTGCTGGCTGCTGGTATCACGGCCGTAGAGGGAGAGTTCGCTCCCGGCAGTACGGTGCGCGTGCTCATGCAGGATGGTTGCGAGATCGCGCGTGGCATCGTCAACTACGGTTCGGCCGATATCGATAAGATGCGAGGCCGGCAGAGCGATGATTTCGCCCGGCTGGATCTCGCTGACAGCGGTCATGACGAGGTCATACATCGCGATAATATGGTGCTGATGGTCTGAGGAGGAACAGTTGATGGATATAGAGGCAGATATAAGAGCAAGAGCAGAGAAGGCACGTCAGGCATCGCAGAGCCTGGCCGTGATAGGCACCAGTGTCAAGAACCGTGCCCTGCGGGCGATGGCAGATGCGTTGGAACACCGGACATCGCTCATACTGAAAGCGAATGAAGAAGATCTCGAGGCGGCACGCCAGAAGGGCCTGCGCCGCTCCTACCTCGACCGCCTCATGCTCAATGAGACCCGCGTGGCGAAAATGGCTGAGGGACTGCGTCAGACAGCAGCTCTGCCTGATCCGGTATCACAAGGAGACTATTCGACAATCCGTCCGAATGGGCTCGAAATCCGCCGCGTGCATGTGCCGATCGGCGTCATCGGCATCATCTATGAGGCCCGTCCCAATGTCACTGCTGACGCGGCGGGGCTCTGCCTGAAATCCGGCAATGCCGTGCTGCTGCGCGGCGGCTCGGAGGCGATACTCTCGAACAAGGCAATCAGCTCGCTGCTGGCCAAAGCGGCCTATGAAGCCGGCATACCGGAGGGCGCGCTGCAGTTCATCGATACGACTGACCGGGAGGCCGTCGATATCATGGCTCATATGAATGGGCTCATCGATGTCATCATACCGCGCGGCGGCGCTGGTCTGATCAAGCATATCATCGAGAACAGCTCCGTACCGGTCATACAGACGGGTACCGGCGTCTGCCATACGTTCGTGGATGCATCGGCTGACCAGGACATGGCCCTGAGCATCGCTGTCAATGCGAAGACATCGCATCCCTCGGTGTGCAATGCCATGGAGACGCTGCTCATCCATGCCGATATCGCTGATGAGTTCCTGCCCCGTCTCGTGCAGGTCATGCGCGAGCACAAGGTCGAGCTGCGCGGCTGCGAGAAGTGTCTGGCGATCTGCCCGGATATGAAGCCAGCTACGGAGGAAGACTGGTCGACGGAGTATGGCGACCTGATACTGTCGGTGAAGATTGTGGGCAGCCTCGATGAGGCCATCGCGCATATCAACAAGTACAACACGGGCCATTCCGAGACGATCGTGACGAAGAACCTCGACAGCGCGCATCGGTTCCAGCGCGAGGTCGATGCCGCTGCTGTCTATGTCAATGCTTCGACGCGGTTCACGGACGGCTTCGAATTCGGCTTTGGGGCCGAGATCGGCATCAGCACGCAGAAACTGCATGCCCGCGGACCGATGGGCCTGGCTGAGCTGACGAGCACGAAATACCTCATCTATGGTGAGGGCCAGATTCGTGAGTGACCGAGCGTCCGGCTGGGGGCATGTACTGCGTGGCTACAGGCGTAGCTGGCAGCAGTATATGGCCACTGCTCATGGACATCATGATGTCCATGACTATGTCCGGGCGGCCGGTATCATAGCTGCCACCGCACTGGCGCTGGCTGTGCTGCTGGTGCTCAGCGGCCTTTGAAAGGGTATGAGAGGATGAGAAAGAAGCGTGTCGGTATCATGGGGGGCACGTTCGACCCCATACATATCGGGCACCTGGCTATGGCGGAAAATGTACGTGAGCAGATCGGCCTGGATGAGGTCCTGTTCATACCTGCCGCTCAGCCACCACATAAGCGAGACCGCCGATTAGCACCGGCTCAGGACCGCATGCGCATGACGGAGCTGGCGGTGGCCGACAATCCGTATTTTCAGGCGTCGGCCATCGAGCTGGAGCGCGAGGGCCCCTCGTATTCACTGCTTACGATACGGCAGCTTCAGCTTGTCTATGGCAACCGGGCTGAGTTTTATTTCCTGATCGGCTCGGATGCGATCAACGAGCTGCCCAGCTGGTATCATGCCCGCGAGGTCGTGACGAGCTGCTGCTTCATAACGATGGTGCGCGAGGGCACGGCGCTCGACTTGTCATCGCTGCGGGATGCCTTTGGCGATGATGTGTCGCTCGATGAGCATATCAGGGTCATCCATACCCCGTTGCTGGAGATTTCCTCGACGGATATCCGCCGGCGGGTTCATGAGGGGCGTTCGCTGCGCTATCTCGTGCCCCGGGTGGTAGCTGATTACATATATGAGAAAGGGCTGTACAAATGAGTATCGGCATGAGTTTGGAAGAAATGCAGGAACTGCTGCGGAGCCGCCTGAAGCCCAGCCGCTATGAGCATTCGGTGGGCGTCTCGGAGACGGCAGCGGCTCTTGCGGAGCGCTTCGGCGTAGACGAGGGCAGGGCCCGTATTGCGGGACTGCTGCACGACTGCGCGCGCGAGTATCCGAACAGCGAGATGATCAGCGAAGCGGAGAAACGCGGCATAGCCATAGGCCCGATCGAGCGGGCCATGCCGCTGCTGCTGCACGCCTATATCGGAGCCCAGCGCGTCAAAGAGATCTATGGTGTCGACGATGAAGCGATATCGCGGGCCATATACTGCCATACGGTCGGTGGTGCCGGTATGACCGATCTCGATAAGATCATATGGTTTGCCGATATGATTGAGCCGGGGCGCGACTATCCCGGTGTCAAGCGGCTGCGCCGTCTCGCGCATGAAGCCAGCCTCAACGAGATGGTGCTGGCCGGCCTGAGCGATTCCATCGTATTCGTCGTCGAGAAGGGACGTCTCGTGCATCCCGACACGGTCATCGCCCGCAACGAGATATTGCTGCAGCAGGCCGAGCAGACGCACTGAGAAACCCAGTGAAAGGCAGGAAGGAGGGACCGCCATGGCCGACAGACGCGGACCACGCCAGCCGCGTGACCGTGATGAAGACAAGCGGCCGCAAACGGGCGGACGGCGACGCCGGCGACATCCGGCAACGAAGAAGCCGCAGCCGGACAGGCAGAAGGATGCGGCAATGCGGCAACGCCGGCGACGAGCGATGTCTTCGTCACCAGCGGCCACGGATCGCGGTCCGGCAGCTGCGCAGGAACAGGCAGCTGGTGACGCTGAGAAAAGGCGGTTCGAGCTGCCGACCGAGACGATCGCCCAACGCCGGCGGCGGGTCGCAGCCCAGCGACGCAAGATCATGCTGCGACGACTGTTCGGCATGTTCGTGATGGCCATCATCGTACTGCTCATCATGTTCCTGGGGTATAACCTCATCACTTGGGGCGTTCATAAATACAATGAGTATCAGGCAATGTATGCCGGCTACGAGCAGCGTCAGATCGAGCGGCGCGGCCAGGTGGACCCCCGTTTCGATGGCTATACGAATGTACTCATCCTGGGCCTCGATGATGGCGCCGATGTGAGCGCTACGGAAGGTAAGAAAGCCGATACGATCATGGTCGCCAGTCTCGATAATGCCACGGGCCGCCTGCGTGTCATCAGCATCCCCTCGGGGACGCTCGTCAACTATGCCGGACAGGGAGCGACGAAGCTCAACCAGCTCTATGCTGCCGGAGGAGCGCCGCTCATGGTGCGGCAGATCGACAGCTTGCTGGGAATCTCGATCCATCAGTATATCGTTATCGATATGCAGACATTCTCCGAGCTCATTGATACGCTTGGCGGTATCGATATCTATGTCGAGACGAATATGGACTACGATGACCCGGACGCAGGACTGTCCCTGCATCTGAAGCAGGGCTATCAGACGCTGTCGGGAGATCAGGCCCAGCAATACTTGCGCTACCGGGGCTCCGAGCTCGGGGAATTCGGCCGCATCGAGCGCCAGCAGAAATTCGTCAAAGCCCTGTACCAGCGGGTGCTGCAGCTCGATACGCTGACGAAACTGCCGCAGATCGCCCGCATATTCCAGAACCGGGTGGAGACGAGCACCGAGATATTTGACTCCGCTCATCTGGCCAACGTATTGCGCAGCATCAGCAGCGATACACCGCAGATGATACGTCTGCCGGGACAGCCAGCCGATGAGGATGATACCATATGGCTGCCGGACACAGACGGCATACAGGAGACCATGCAGGAGCTTTTCCCGCCGGAGACGCTGGAGCATGGTGAGCAATAACTGGAGTATAGGGAACAATGATTTGATGATAGGCACTTGATGACGTGATTTTTCAGGAGGTAATATTTTGGATCCAAAGGAAATAAGCCTGGCTATATGCAAAGCAGCCAGCGATAAGAAAGCCCATGATATCGTGACGATGGATATGGCCGGTGTGATGCCGTCCGCCGATTATTTCGTCATCTGCTCGGCTCCGACCGCTACCCAGGTCCGGGCAATCGCAGACAATATCGAGGAGCAGCTGGCCCTGCAGGGCGTGGCCTACTCGCATCGCGAGGGCTATCGCGAGGGCGAGTGGATACTCATGGACTACGGTGATGTTGTTGCGCATATATTCCGCCAGGAGATGCGGGAGTATTATGCTCTGGAGCAGCTCTGGGGCGATGCCAAGCTGACGACGTACGAGGACTGATCAAGCATGCGTTATGCTAACGATAGCCGCCATCCGGACAAAAGATGGCAGATACATAGGGATGAGCATGGCAGCGCTGAGCTGCGCGAGCAGCCGCAGCGCCGCTATGGCCCGGCTTCGGTCGCGACCCTGCGCGTGGCGCGCGTCAATGAGATGGGCGCATTCCTCGATGCCGGCACGGGCAATACGAGCGATGATATCCTGCTGCATCATACGCAGCAGACAGCGCCCGTGGCTGTGGGGGACGAGGTAGAGGTATTCCTGTATCTCGACCCGAAGCACCGCCTGACCGCCAGTATGCGCGTGCCGCGCATGAAGGAAGGGCAGATCGCCCGCCTGCGCGTCATCAATGTCAGCCGCGATGGAGCTTTTGTCGATGTGGGAGCTGAGCGCGGCATATTCATGCCCTATGCGGGCATGCGCGGGCGGCCTCAGGTCGGCGAGGTCGTATGGGCGAAGCTCTATACGGATAAATCGGGCCGGCTGGCCGTGACGATGGATGTGGATGATGAGATACGACGGGCGTCCCGTCCGGCCAAAGGCGTTCACAAAGGCCAGATCGTCCACGGCGCCATATATAATATCACGGAGGCAGGCGCGTTCCTGTTCTCGGATGAGCGCTATATCGTATTCATCACGAACAAGGAAATGCCGCAGCATCCGCGAGTGGGGCAGGAGGTCACGGCCCGCGTGACGTATGTGCGCGATGACGGGCGCCTCAATGCCTCGCTGCGGGAGATCAAAGAGCAGGCGCTGAACACGGATGCCGAGCGAATCCTGAACCTCATGAAGGGACGTGACGGACGGATGCCGTACAGCGACGCTACTTCGCCTGAAGTCATACGCGACGTGTTCCACATCAGCAAGGCTGCGTTCAAACGGGCAATCGGTCATCTGCTGCGCGATAACCTCATCGAGCAGCGTGACGGCTGGACATATCTGAAATGATATTTTTCTGGCAAAATTAGAACGGAATAGAAGGATTTAGCCGGCGCAGGGCGAATACCATAAAATAGACAAGTGACTGTACATCCAATGGGATATTGATATGGGGGCGAATTTAATGGCAGCAGAAACAAGTGGAGATAAGAAAGGCATACTGCTGGAGACGGGCACCAACGAATTCGAGATCGTGGAATTCAGCATCGGCAATGTGAACTACGGCATCAATGTCGCCAAGGTTCGCGAGGTCATACCGCAGGCTCCGGTCACGGCTATGCCGCAGGCACATCCTTATGTCGACGGCCTGTTCACGCTGCGTGGCAAAGCCATTCCTTTGGTCAATCTGCCGCGCTGCCTGAACGTGCAGCCGAATGAGGAGCCGAAGAATATCATCGTTACTGAGATCAATAATTACAACATCGGTTTCCTCGTAGAGAATGTATCGCGTATCCATCGCATTTCCTGGAAAGACATGGAGCCGGCACCGGAGGTCGGTGACCAGTCCCGCGTGGTCGGCATCATAAAGATGGAAGACCGCATCGTGCTGCTGCTCGACTTCGAGACGATCATCGCTGAGATCAATCCGGAGATCAATGCCAAGCTCACGACGGTGTCGGAGGCCAGCGAGGATATCAAGGATAAGCGTCAGGATGTCCATGTCGTCGTGGCTGAGGATTCGCCGATGCTGCGCGACCTGCTGGTGACGACGCTGCATGAGTCCGGCTATCGTTTCGTACGTGATTTCGGCAATGGCCAGGATGCCTGGGAGTACCTGCAGAGCCTCGCACAGAAGGAAGGCCCCATTGAAAATCATGTCGGCATCGTCGTCACCGATGTCGAGATGCCGAAGATGGATGGCCACCGTCTGCTGAAGCTCATTCGCAGCGATGAACGTCTGGGCAATGTACCCGTTGTTCTGTTCTCGTCGCTCATCAGCGAGGAGATGCGTCTCAAGGGCGAGGCACTGGGGGCGTCGGGGCAGATCTCGAAGCCGGAGATCGATCAGCTCATCGATTTGCTCGATAAGCTCATATTCGGCAAGTCGGCGAAGAAAGACGCTGACGAGGAATGATTCAGTGAATTTGGCCACCGTGGGGCAGAATAGGATTGCCTGCTGACAATATGGACTGGCAGGCAGTTCATTCTGAACCAGCGGTGGCTTTTGCTTTATCTGGTGTACTGATTGGCAGGATGAGGCCGCAGGGTTGCCGCCACTGGCTATTTTGACTATAATAGTACTATGTCAAGCTATGGAAAGAACAGACTAGGAGACTAGGAGAGTATATCGTACGATGAGACGCTACACTTCATTGCTGTTGACGGCTTTCATCCTGCTGATCGTAGTACTGGCCGGATCGGCATATCTGGCGGGGGCAGGTCAGGAGAATGTGGAGCAGCCGCAGCATACTATAAGGGTGTACACTACGCTGCCAGCGGAGACAGCCTCTATTCTGGCTGATGGCTATGCGAGCAACCATGACACCCATATTGATTTCGTATCGCTGTCCTCCGATGAGATCATCAGGCACCTGCAGGAGCAGGTCAAGAGTGGCAAAGATGATGGCGACGCTGCCATGATACTGGCGGACAGCCGTACGCTGGAGCGGGCGGCTGCCCTAGGATACCTCGTGCCCTATATATCAGAGGCCGGTGACCAGGTGGCACCGAATTTCCGTCAGGAAAGTGGCTACTGGGTCGGCGTGTTCTATGATCCGATCGTATTCTGCGTGAACAGTGATTATCTGCGCCTGCAGAGTGATATGCCGGATACGTGGACGGCGCTGGCCAAGCGTTCGGACGCTCGCATCGGCATCACGGATTTCCTGGCGGCGGATGCGTCAGCGAATTTGTTCTGCAGCATGGTCGCGCAGTTCGGCGATGCCGCTACCTATGATATATGGCGGGATCTGCATCCGCGCGTCGTGCAGTATGCGAGATACCTCTCCAATCCGGTGCGTCAGGCCGGCATGGGCGAGGTCGATATCGCCATAGCGGTAGAGAGCGAGGCACTGCGCTATATCCATGACGGCTATCCGCTGCGCATCGTCTATCCGGCCGATGGGACTGCGGCAATCATTACCGGTACCGGGATAGCCTATCGGGCGAAACCGTCAGACAGGGAGCAGGCGCAGCAGTTCGCTGACTGGCTGCTGACGGATGAGGCGCAGCTCGTGCTCCAGGTGAAGGACCAGTTCCTGGTGCCGACGAATCCAGCGACTATGGCCTACATGTCATTCGCCGGCAAGAATATCGTGCTGTTCGATCAGCCCGAGGCGGTCAATTTCAGTCAGCAGCAGCGTCATGACCTGCTCGACCGCTGGGTGAAAGAAATCAGATTTCAATCCACATGATCGAGCTCGTCGTGTTCCGGAAGATGCCGACATAGAAAAACAAACAGTAATGTGTATATATTTACGGGGGTAAGTGAAAATTGAAAGCAGGGTTTATCAGTCTGGGATGCTCCAAGAATCTGGTTGATACGGAGGTCATGCTGGGCATATTGCAGGAACATGGCATAGAGCTGACGAATCAGCCGTCAGAGGCTGATATATTGATCGTCAATACCTGCGCCTTCATCCAGTCGGCCAAGGAAGAATCGATAACGACGGTCCTCAATATGGCTGATTACAAGGAATCCGGACGCTGCCGCAGCCTCATCATAGCCGGCTGCCTCGGACAGCGCTACGGTCAGGAGCTGCTCGATGATATGCCGGAGGTCAACGCGGTGCTGGGCACCGATGCCTACCGCCGCATCATGGAGGCTGTGCGCGAGACGTTGAAGGGGCGCCGCGTCGTGCTGACGGGCGAGGATAATACGATGTACGATGCGCATACGCCGCGCATCCGCACGACGCCGGGCTATACAGCCTATGTCAAGATTGCCGAGGGCTGTGATAACCGTTGTGCGTTCTGTGCCATTCCGGATATCCGCGGTCATTTCCGCAGCCGCTCCATAGAGGATATCAAGGCAGAAGTCGTGGAGCTCGCCGAACAGGGCGTCAAAGAGATCGTGCTGATCGCTGAGGACAGCACGTATTATGGCCTTGACCTTTATGGCAAGCCCCGTCTGGCCCAGCTGCTGCGCGAGCTCGCGCAGGTAGAGAAGATACGCTGGATACGCACGCTCTACATGTACCCGAAGTTCTTCACGGATGAGCTCATCGATGTCTATGCCACGGAGCCCAAAGTGCTCAAATACGTCGATATGCCGCTGCAGCATGCGCATGATTCCGTACTGAAGGCCATGCGTCGGCCCGATCGTCGCGCTGATATCGTTACCCTCATAAAGAAGCTGCGTGAGCGCGTACCCGGCATCGTCATCCGGTCGACGTTCATCGTCGGCTTCCCCGGCGAGACCGATGCCCAGTATCAGTCCCTGCGCGACTTTGTCGAGGAGATGCGCTTTGAGAAGATGGGCGTGTTCACCTTCTCGCGCGAGGAGGGGACCCCGGCCTATGATATGCCTGGTCAGATATCGGAGGACGTGATGCAGGAACGCTATCATGACCTCATGAGCCTCCAGAGCCGCATATCCGAGGAGGTAAACCGCAAGCTCGAGGGGCAGACGATCGAGGTCCTCGTCGAGGGACGCGACCAGGAGCAGAACAATATAGCGGTAGGCCGCTCGTACCGCGAGGCACCGGAGGTCGATGGCCAGGTCTACATCGAGGGTGATGCGACCAGCCAGCCCGGCGATATCGTGCGCGTGCGCGTGCTGCAGGGCTTCACCTACGATGTGGTCGGGGAGCTCGTCGAGGACGAGACGGAGGCAGAGTCATGAGTGATGCTGAGGGACTGGGAAGCCTGCTGCGTGAGCGTCATCTGACCATCGCCTGTGCCGAATCGTGTACGGGCGGCTTGCTTACGAGCCTGCTGACCGACGTGCCGGGGAGCTCGGCCTATGTAAAGGGCTCGATCGTCTGCTATACGAATGAGATCAAGGAACGGCTGGTCGGAGTGCCAGCCGGGATCATCGAAAAATATACAGAGGTATCGTACGATTGTGCCTGCGAGATGGCTGCCGGCGTGCGCAAGGCCATCGGTGCCGATATCGGCGTCGGCATCACTGGCAACGCCGGTCCGGATGCCTCCGCTGGCCAGCCTGTGGGATGTGTCTTTATCGCAGCTGCCGTGGGCGGGGCGGTAAGGGGCATAAAGTGCCAGTTTGATGGCGACCGGTGCCAGGTCAAACAGCTCGCGGCGCTGAAGGCTATGGAGCTGGTGTCGGCTATGTTGAAAGCTGATGACTCTGGCGATGTCGGACCTGACGACGTAACGAATTGCTGATCATGGGGAATATAAAGAAAAATTCGTGAGGCTTTTAGGGGGATATGATATGGATAGAGAAGCGAAAACAGCGCTTTTGACATCACTTATCTGCGTGGCCCTGTCATCGGGCACAGCCTGTGCGGCAAATAATGTTGCGACAACTGCCAATACAGCAGTTCCGCAAGGCATGGTATATGATCTGACTGGGCATAAGCAAACCCAGACCAAAGCGAAGCAGATGCCTGATGATCAGCAGCTGCAGGGCGAGGATCCGAGCCCAGACCTCCGTGCCAGGATGCACTGGGAGGCTGTAGCGAAACAGGAGCCGGCTGCGGCAACCAAAGACACTGTGGCGAAGCCGCAGCCGATCATCATAACAGCCCAGGACATACGCCGTCAGCAAAAGGAAGCCCGCAAAGCCCTGCGCAACAACAAGAAGGCGCAGCAGGCCGGGCAGCAGTGGCAGCCGCAGCTGCCTCCTACGCCCGGCTCGCTGCCGGCTGCGGGGACTACTGGTGCAGCTGCAGACTGGACTCCTCTGGAAAAGGAGCATACCGGCAGTACCGTGCCGTCTATAGGCAGAGAGCCGGGGCAGTCTCAGCCAGCACCGGCTCCCGGCCCGGCTCTGCCGCCACAGCCAGCTGCACTGCCGAGGCAGCCGGAGCCAGCCAGGGTGCCGGAGCAGTCAGGAACCATGCCGGCAGATCGCCTGCCCCAGGAACAGCTGCCGCCGGTTGCCCGGGCTGCAGCACCGCAGCCGCCTGAAGGAAAGTCCGGGAACCGGCCGCCGCAGCCGCTACAGGGACAGCCCGGAGCCCAGCCGCCCATGCCGCCACAAGCAGGCTCTCTGCAGCCGCCTGTGGCCGGGGACGGCGTCCAGCCGCCAGCCGATAAGCAGGACGGCAGACATCATCATCATCGCCGCCACGTCCGGCCTTATCAGCCGGGACCGCAGCAGCCGCCCCGGCTGCGCCGCGACACGCCGCGCACCGTGGACTACGGCGCGCGTGAGCCGGAGTTCGCGGGCATATCGAACGAGGTATACCGTCATATAAAGGCCGGTATATTCGCCATGACGATGCAGCTGAGCCAGGAGCCTACGGAGCATGGTGTTTATGAGCTGGCGCGCATACTCTGCGCCAACGATAAGCTGACACGTCTGCAGAAGATCGACTACCTCATCGGTTTCGGCTGGGCCATCAACCACAGCCGTCTGTCCGACTGGCAGAAAGGCGCCCTCATCGACGCTGTACTGCAGGCGTTCGATTGAACAAAAGGAGTCTTCCCCGAGAGGGAAGGCTTTTTTTGTCGTAAAATTGACTTATGAAAAGCAGTCTGTTAATATTGTAGGGTAGGACTACTATAGAAGGAGTGATCTGCTTGCTGGGATTCATCAAACGATTCTTAGGCGATAATAATGATAAAGAGATAGCCCGCTACCAAAAGGTAGTGGATCAGATAAATGCACTGGAGCCGCAGATGCAGAATCTGACGGACGACAAGCTCGTCGGGCATACGAAGCTGTTCCGCGAGCGTCTCGCGAATGGTGAGACACTCGACGACATACTGCCGGAGGCTTTCGCTGTCGTGCGTGAGGCATCGCGGCGCGTGCTCGGCATGCGCCATTTCGATGTGCAGCTCATGGGCGGTATGTGCCTGCACGAGGGCAAGATCGCCGAGATGCGTACCGGTGAAGGCAAGACCCTCGTCGCGACGCTGCCGGTCTATCTGAATGCGCTGACCGGCCATGGTGTGCACATGATAACGGTCAATGATTATCTGGCTCGCCGCGACAGCGAGGATATGGGACGTCTCTATCGCTTCCTCGGCCTCACGGTCGGACTCGTCGTGCATGATATGGATTTCCCGGAGCGCAAATACGCCTACAGCTGCGATGTAACGTTCGGTACGAACAACGAGTTCGGATTCGACTATCTGCGTGACAACATGGTCATATCGCCGGAGCAGATGGTGCAGCGCGAGCTCCACTATGCCATCGTCGATGAGGTGGACTCCATCCTCATCGATGAGGCGCGTACCCCGCTCATCATTTCTGGACCGGGCGCGAAATCGACGGATACCTATGCCGTCATGGCACGGGCCGTGGCTACGCTCAAGGAAGGCGTCGACTATACGGTCGATGAGAAACAGAAGACCGTGGCACCGGCGGATGCCGCGGTACCGAAGGTCGAGAAGATCCTCGGCATCAACAACCTCTATGCCCCGGAGAACATCGAGCTCTCGCACTGCTTCACGGCTGCGCTGCGCGCCAAGGCGCTCATGAAGCGCGATCGTGACTATGTCGTGCGCAATGGCGAGGTCATCATCGTCGATGAGTTCACCGGCCGTCTCATGGAGGGCCGCCGCTACTCCGATGGCCTGCATCAGGCCATCGAGGCCAAAGAGGGCGTCAAGATCCAGCGCGAGAGCCAGACGCTGGCTACGATAACGTTCCAGAACTATTTCCGCATGTACAAGAAGCTCGCTGGTATGACCGGTACGGCCAAGACCGAGGAAGACGAGTTCATAAAGATATACAATCTGCCGGTCATCGTCATCCCGACGAACAAACCGGTGCAGCGTATCGACTATCCGGATGTCATCTACAAGACGAAGCGTGCCAAGTACAAGGCGGTCGGTAATTTCGTCGAGGAGCTGCACAAGAAAGGTCAGCCGGTGCTCATCGGTACGACCTCGATCACGCAGTCAGAGGAGCTCAGTGCTGTCCTGAAGAAGAAGGGCATCCCGCACAACGTGCTGAACGCTAAATATCATGAGAAAGAGGCCGAGATCATCGCTGATGCCGGCCAGAAGGGTGCCGTCACCATTGCGACGAACATGGCTGGCCGTGGTACCGATATAAAGCTCGGCGAAGGTGTGCCGGAGCTCGGCGGCCTGTTCATCGTCGGTACGGAGCGTCATGAGTCACGCCGCATCGACAATCAGCTGCGCGGCCGTTCCGGACGTCAGGGCGATCCGGGTGCTTCGCGCTTCTTCCTGTCGCTCGAGGATGATCTGCTGCGCCTGTTCGCGGCTGACCGCATCTCGGGCATGATGGACAAGCTCGGCCTCGATGAGGACGAGCCGATCGAGCACAAGCTCATCACGAATTCCATCGAGCATGCACAGAAGAAGGTCGAAGCCCGCAACTTCGATATCCGCAAGCACGTCCTCGAGTACGATGATGTCATGAACCAGCAGCGCGAGGTCATGTATGGCGAGCGCCGCAAGATACTGCTCGGCGACAATCTGCGCGAGAATATCATGGGCATGGTGAAGCATATCATCAAGGATGAGATGAATCAGTATGCTAACGAGCAGCTCTATCCGGAGGAATGGCAGCTCGATGATCTCATCGCTGATGCCGAGAAGGTATATTGCCCGCCGGGAGTCCTCCAGAAGGAGAAACTCGTCGAGCTCAGCCGCGATGAGCTGCAGGAAAAACTCGAGCAGGTCGCCGAAGACGGCTATAAGCAGCGCGAGGAACTGTTCGGCGAAGAGAATATGCGCGAGCTCGAGAAGGTCGTCATGCTGCGCGTCGTCGACAATCGCTGGATGGAGCATCTCGATCATATGGACATGCTGCGCGAGGGCATCGGCCTGCGCGCCTATGGCCAGCGCAATCCGCTCGTCGAGTACAAGATCGAGGCTCTCGACATGTTCGAGGAGATGGAGGCCCAGATTCAGGACCAGATTGCTTCGCTCATGTATCATGTCAGCATCATCACGCCGGAGCAGCAGCAGGCAGCCGCCGAGCAGCAGAAGGCGCAGATGCAGCAGGCGATAGCCAAGGAGCGCTCGCAGCTGCAGGATCATCTGCAGAATGCGCAGGCAGCGCATGGCGACGATGTGAGTGCGGCTGAGGTGCACAAGAAGCCGACGAAGGCTGATGGGCAGAAGGTCGGCCGCAATGATCCCTGCCCCTGCGGCAGCGGCAAGAAGTATAAGAACTGCTGCGGCAAGGACGCGTAAAACTTTACATACTTTACTTTACAAAAAGGTGATAAGATAAATGCTGGAAGACCTGAAACCACAGCTGGGCGATCTCAAGGAAAAGCTGGACCAGATGGAGCAGTCGCTCGAGGTGCCGGCTAAGGAAGAGAAGATCGCTGAGCTCGAATACAAGATGGGCGAGCCGACATTCTGGGATGATGCGGAGCAGGCTCAGAAGATAAACCAGGAGCTGAATGATGTCAAGATCAGCGTCGATAAGTACAAGGCACTCGTAAGCAAGTACGAGGATGCGGAGACGCTCTATGAGATGGCTGTCGAGGAAAGCGATGAGTCGATCGAGGAGGACATCCAGTCTGCTATCAATGAGACGAAGGATGGTCTGGAATCCCTGCAGCTCGAGGTGCTGCTCTCCGGCCCTTACGATGGCAATGATGCCATACTGACGTTGCACGCCGGTGCGGGCGGAACCGAGGCTCAGGACTGGACCCAGATGCTGCTGCGCATGTACGGCCGCTGGGCAGAGCGCCATGGCTTCAAGGTCGAGACGGCAGATCTGCTGCCCGGCGATGAGGCCGGTGTGAAATCGGTGACACTGATGATCCGCGGCCATAATGCCTATGGCTTCCTGAAATCAGAGAAGGGCGTCCATCGCCTCGTGCGCATATCGCCGTTCGATGCGAATGCACGTCGCCATACGTCGTTCGCAGCCTGCGATATCATGCCGGAGATCGATGATACAGTCGAGGTCGACCTGAATATGGCCGATGTGCGCGTTGACTACTTCCGTGCCAGCGGCGCCGGCGGACAGCATATCAACAAGACGTCGTCGGCCGTGCGCATGACGCATAATCCGACGGGCATCGTCGTGACGTGCCAGAATGAGCGCTCCCAGCTCCAGAACAAGGAGCAGTGCCTCAAGATGCTGCGTGCCAAGCTGTTCGAGGTCGAGCTCGAGAAGCGCGAGGCTGAGCTCGCGAAGCTCGAGGGCGTCCAGCAGAATATCGAGTGGGGCAGCCAGATACGCTCGTATGTGTTCCAGCCCTATACCATGGTCAAGGATCACCGCACGAATGCCGAAACCGGTAATGTGCAGGCCGTGATGGACGGCGATATCGATATGTTCATCCGCGCCTATCTTGCGGCGAAGGCCAACCACGAAATCTGAATCAATGAGTGAGCCAGTCGGCGGCGCCTGCTGGCTCTTTTTAACGGAGACGGCCGTGGCGGTATAGCGGCGTATGAGGTGAGCTTTTTGCGAAAAGGCTTGACTATTCGAGTCGTCTTATTCATAATATTAAGCGTGTTCATAGCGGGGCTTATGAATCTGCCCTCGGTGGCGGACTGGCTGCTGACGGCACAGCTGTCGTCGCGGTTCGCGACGAATGATGTCGTCGTGCACTCATCAATCGCGGTCCCGCAGTTCCTGTTGAATGGTCGTGTCGACCAGCTGGATGCCGTGTTGCATCAGGCCAAAGTCGGACAACTGTACTGCCGGGAACTGACCGTGAAGGGGCGCGGACTAACGATAGACCGCCAGGCGCTGCTGCGCGATCAGAAGCTCCGGGCGTCTCAGGCGGATGAACTGTCGGTAAAGGGAATCATAGATGGCGATGCGCTGGCGCGGCTGCTGCGTGAGCAGATCGACCGGCTGGATGATGTGCAGGTCGCCATCTCGCCGCAGGAAATATACATAACCGGTACGGCCAAGATCATGGGGCGCCGGGCGGATATGGAGATGTCAGGTGTCATCGTGGAGGACGGCGGCACGCTTTATTTCCGCATGACGCGGCTTCGCGTGCGCAATGCCCGCATCGGTACCGCCAATCTCAGTGAGATGTTTTCTACCATACCGCTGGCCTCCTCCGAGCAGATGCCGCTCGGACTGCGCGTGCGCGATGTGCGCCAGATGGATGGCAGCATCATGATCCTGGCCGATAAAAGATAAAATAGCTTGTATTTTGCAGGGTGATAGCTAAAATGAAGAAGTTCAGCTATAACAGAGTGCTGATAATCGCTATAATCGTGGGGCTCGTCGCAGCGCTGCTCGTCAGCGTCGGACGCCATGAGGTAGAGCAGGCGAATCGCCAGGTCGATCTGGCGATTGATTATGAGGGCCTCATAGAGCTGGCCGAGCGTGAGGGCCAGCCGCTCGACAGCGTGCTGGAGCAGGCGAAGGAGGCCGGCATCAGCTCGCTGGCTGTCTATGAGACGACATTCAAGAAACTAAATGCCAACGGCAAAGCGACAGCCGTAGCCGGCAGCGACATCATCCGCGACTACCATACGGGCGCACTGGCTGACCCGGCTTGGCGGGCGCTCGTAGCCGCTGGCCGCATCAAGGGCGATGAGGTCTATGTGACCGGGCATGATGCCGGGACGTATGCCGAGGTGAAGGAGGACCTGTTCCGCCGCCTCGGTGCTGACCGCGTGACGGTGCTGCCGCTCGATAGCGCGGATGGTCCGTCAGAGGTGCTGGCGGTAAAAGCGCACTATGAGTCGTTCCTCAAGATGAATATCGGCATGCCCACGGACGAGATGAAGGCCGTGAATGCCGCGGGATTCCATGTCATCGCCCGTCCCAGCAACTACGAGAACTGCACGCCGGACGATGTGGCAGCCGTGTTCCAGCGTCTCGATGGTATCGATGTATCGGAAATCGTATACTCCGGGCCGGAGTGCCTCGGCGCCCCCAAAGCGTTGCAGGCCACGATCGACCACATGAAGGATCGCGGTATCAACCTTGGTCTCATAGAGGCGACGACCCAGCTGCAGTTCTACAAGCAGACGGGCATGGAGGAGATTGCCAAAGGTCTGGGCTACGATCATGTGGCCCGTCTCTATGCCATCCCGAAGAACGAGCAGCCGAAGCTCAAGATCGATGCGGCGGTCGAGCGCTGGTCGAATACCGATGAGGAGCGCAACATACGCATCGACCTGCTGCGCATATACGACAAGCCCTCGCCGGGCATGAGCCTGCTCGAGACGAATATGAAATATTTCCGTGATACGCACGACAAGCTCGTGGCGCATGGCTATACGATAGGACCGGCAGGTACGTTCGCGGCCTACTACCCGGCCAAAGGTCTGCGCGCCCTCATCGTGTTCGGCGTAGCGGCTGCCGGCGTCCTTTACCTGTCGCTCGTCATACCGCGTCTCAATGCGAATCGCAAATATCAGTTGCTGCTGCTCGTCCTGTTCGGTGCGCTGGCGGCAGTGCCGGTGCTGATGGGCAATGGCACGAAGATACGCGTCGCGGCGGCACTTGCGAGTGCGAACGTGTTCCCAGCGCTGGCGATGATATGGCAGCTGGACCGCATCCGGGCATTGCGCGATAAGGATTTCCGTCATATCGCTCTGCCGCGCGTCATTGTCACGGCAGCGCTGGCCCTGTTCGTAACAGGAGCACTCTCTTACGTGGGCGCTGCCTATCTGTCCGGCTCGCTGGCCGACACTGAGTACCTGCTTGAGTTCCGCATATTCCGTGGCATAAAACTGACATTCGTGCTGCCGCTGGTGCTGGTCGGCATCGCTTTCCTGCAGCGCTTTGATGTATTCGACGGCCGCTTCGATGAGGGGCAGGGCGTCATGGCTCAGCTGCGCGAGATACTGAATACCAAAGTCACGGTCAAGGCCCTGCTCGGCTTCTTTGTCGTACTGGCGGCCGGTGTCGTGTTCGTAGCGCGCAGCGGTCATACCTCCGGTATGCCGGTATCGCAGACCGAGCTCAATTTCCGCGCGTTCCTCGAGCAGGTGTTCTATGCGCGCCCGCGGACGAAGGAACTGCTGATCGGCCATCCGGCTTTCATGCTGGCTGCCCTGGCCTTTGTCCGTAAATGGCCGACGATGGTGCTGTTCGCCCTCGTGCTCGTGGCTACCATAGGCCAGGGATCCATGGTCGAGACGTTTGCCCACATGCGCACGCCGGTATTCATGTCGTTCGCGCGCGGCATCGGCGGAATCATCCTCGGTGCTGGCATAGGTGCGGTGGCTATGGTGCTGGTAGAGTGCTGGCAGGCACTGCTGGCCCGGGCCAAAGCAAAGTTCGCGGATAAGTAAAAGGTCTTGACAGCCACCTTCCCCATAGGGGAAGGCAAAGTGGAAGATTGTATAGTAAGGAGAGTAGAGCGGACTGATGAGTAGAATCGTCATATCGGGATACTACGGCTCGTCCAATGCTGGCGATGAGGCTATGCTGGCGGCGATGCTGCAGGTACTCGGTGACCTCGACGCAAAACTACAGGTTACAGTCATATCCAGCAGTCCGCAGCAGACAGCGGAATGTCATGGAGTGAGGGCAGTAGGCTGGCTGGATATGCCGGCTATATGGAGCGCCCTGCGCCAGGCCGATCTCCTGATTTCGGGGGGCGGCAGCCTGCTGCAGAATGTCACGAGCCGGCGCTCGCTGTACTATTATCTGTTTATAATAGCCATGGCGCATCTGGCGGGGACAAAAGTGATGCTCTACGCTCAAGGCATAGGCCCCATCATCGGCAGCCTGGCTGAGCATGTCATGCGGTTCGTTGTCAATCGCGTCAATCTCATAACGGTGCGTGACAAGGGCTCGCTCGATGAGCTGGCCCGCCTCGGCATCACGCGTCCGCATATCGAATGTACTGCCGATCCGGTGCTGGGCATTCATCCGACTGGCCGGGAGGCAGGCCGGGCGATACTGGCCCATTACCACGCCGATGGTGCCCGGCCGGTACTCGGCATATCGGTGCGCGACTGGTGTGGCTGGACGCATTACAAGCAGGTGCTGGCCGAGGTGGCCGATACTGTGATCAGGGAGCAGGGCGCACGGGTGGTTTTCCTGCCGATGCAGTACCCTGAGGATGTCCATGCTGCCGAATCAGTCGCGGCGCTCATGCAGGAGCGTGACAGCGGCCTTTGCACCGTACTGCGCGATGAGTACAACACGAGCGAGTTCCTTTCGCTTGTCGGCAATATGGATCTCATGCTCGGTGTCCGGCTCCATGCCCTCATATTCGCCGGTGTCATGGGGGTGCCGATGATCGGCATATCGTATGATCCGAAGATCGACCGTTTCCTCGATTCCATCGGCGAGCAGCCCATAGGCAATCTGAAGGATGTCGAGGCGCACGAGCTGATGGTGGAGCTGCGGCGCAAATGGGATGACCGCAAAGGCTTCCGCGAGCGCAACGCCTCGCTGCTGGCCGACCTGCGCACCCGCGCCAGCCGCAACGCCGAGCTGGCATTCGGGCTCATAGAGGGCTGAGAGACATGGTCGCAGGTATAATTGCACATTGATGACATGACAGAGGCAGCTGGCCGCGAGGGCTGGCTGCCTTTGCTGGTATTTGCGGTAGAGCCTGCTTTCGTGGTACAATGAAGAGGTATGTTTCAGGCGTAAAAAGGAACTGGTAGTATATGATACATATGCGGAATATCTCGAAAATCTATGATGACAATGGCACCATAGCGCTCGATCATGTCAATATCGATATTGAAAAGGGAGAGTTCGTCTTCCTCGTCGGGCCGAGCGGGGCTGGCAAATCGACATTCATAAAGATGTTGCTGCGCGAGGAACTGCCTTCATCGGGGGAGCTCATCGTCAACGGTCATGATGTCGTGCACATGGTACGGCATGATGTACCATACCTGCGTCGCGGTCTCGGCGTCGTGTTCCAGGACTACCGGCTGCTGCCGGATAAGACTGTCTATGAGAATGTGGCTTTCGCGATGCAGGTCATAGAGGCTCCGCGTCGCCTGATCCAGCGCAGTGTGAACAGCGTGCTCGATGTCGTCGGGTTGCGTGAAAAGTATCGGTGTTTCCCCTCGCAGCTCTCAGGCGGCGAGCAGCAGCGTGTCGCCATAGCGCGGGCCATCGTGAACAGTCCGGCGCTCGTCATCGCTGATGAGCCGACGGGCAATCTCGACCCGGACACGAGCTGGGATATCATGGATATTTTCCAGCGGATTAACAAATCGGGGACCACGATCATCATGGCCACGCACGACAAGACAATCGTCGACCGCATGAAAAAACGCGTCATAGCCATCGAGGATGGCCACGTCGTGCGCGACGAGGCCAAGGGGGTATACGGCTATGCGGTTTGATACGATAGAGTATTTCGTGCAGGAGGTATTCCGGTCGCTGAAACGCAACAACTGGATGACATTCGCCTCCATCGGCACTGTAGCCGTATCGCTTTTCGTGCTCGGCGTGTTCCTGATACTCGTGCTCAATGTGAACCGCATGGCCTCCATGCTGGAGTCTCAGGTGCAGATCAGTGTCTACCTGCAGGAAGACATCAAGCAGGTAGACCGCGTGGGCATCGGGCAGGACATAGAGAAGATGCAGGGCATCGAGAGCGTGAAGTACGTGAGCCGCGACGAGGCGAAGAAACGTCTGGCCGAGCGCCTGGGCGACCAGAAATATCTGCTCGATGCGCTCGGTGACAAGAATCCGCTGCCGGAGTCCTATGAGGTGACGGTGAAGTCGCCGGACATGGTCGAGACAGCGGCCGCAGCCATCAGCAAGATGGATGGCGTCGAAGAGGCCAAATACGGCCAGGACGTCGTGCAGCATCTGTTCGACATCACGCGGCTCATGCGCATATTCGGCCTCGCGCTCATGGTGCTGCTCGCCGGCGCGACACTGTTCATCATATCGAATACCATACGCCTGACCGTGTTCGCGCGGCGGCGTGAGATCGCCATCATGAAATACGTCGGTGCTACGGACTGGTTCATACGCTGGCCGTTCATGCTCGAGGGCATCGTCATGGGCTTCATCGGCGGGATCATCGCAGCCGTGGCGCTGCGCAGTTTCTATGCGGCTATGGCTGCGAAGATCTATGATACGCTGGCGTTTTTCCCACTCATGCCGCAGTATCCGTTCATGAACTATATAACGGTGGCCCTGCTGCTGGCAGGCATGGTGATCGGCGCGATCGGTTCGACCATCTCGCTGAAGCGGTTCCTGGAGGTCTGAGGGCGATGCGCAGTATATATAAAGGTTCCGCGCTGGTGCTGGCTGGCTGGCTCGCGGGCAGCTCGCTGCTGCCGGCCACTTGGCTGCCATCTGTACAGGCGGATGAGCGCTCCGATTACGAGAATCGGGCGGCGGAGTATCGGCAGAAAGGTGCTGACACGCAGGAGCGCATCGCTACGATATCCGAGGAGAAACGCGTGCTCGACGAGGAAGCCGAGGCCGCGATCGCGGAGCATGAGGCCAGCAAGGCTGAGCTCGCTGAGACCGAGAGCCGCATGGCGGAGAATCAGCGCCAGCTGGACGAGCTCGATAAAGACTACGACAAGCAGAGCGACCGGCTCGGGAAGCGCGTGCGCGATATCTATATCAATGGGCAGATATCGTACCTCGATGTGCTGTTCGGGGCGAAGGATTTCAGCGATTTCATGACGCGCATGGACCTCTTGAAGCGCGTCATCAAGCAGGACTACGACCTCGTACAGACCGTGCTCAGCGAGAAGAGCGAGATCGAGTCGAAGCAGGCGGACCTCGAAAAGGACCGCGTCCAGAAGGCCGAGCAGGAGAAGAAGACGCGGGCGGCCCGCGAGCAGCGTGAGGAAAAGGTCAAGAAGCGTCAGGCCCTGCTTGACAAGCTCAAGACCGACAAGGCCTATTATGACCGCATGTACGATGAGATGATGGCGGCATCGCGTCAGGTGACGCGCATGATCCAGGGCAGCGCGCAGTATTCGGGAACGGTATCCGGCGGTGGCACTGGCGGCATGATCTGGCCGATATCGGGGCCGGTTACCTCGGAATTCGGCTGGCGTGTCCACCCGATCACGGGCACGCAGAAATTCCACAGCGGCATCGATATCGGCGGCGACTACGGTCAGCCGATCCGGGCCGCTCAGGGCGGCACTGTGACCTATGCTGGCTGGATATCCGGCTATGGCAATGCGGTCATCATCAATCATGGCAGCGGTATAACGACGCTCTATGGCCATAACCAGTCGCTGGCAGTCAGCGTCGGCCAGAGCGTCAGCCAGGGGCAGGTCATCGCCTACTGCGGTTCGACCGGTAACTCGACGGGTCCGCATTGCCATTTCGAGGTGCGCCAGAATGGCGAGCCGGTCAGCCCGTATGGTTACATGTAAGTAGATATTGATATGAAGGCATAAAGATGATACTAAAGAAAAAATCCCTCGCCGGAATCATAATAGCTACCGTCATCGTCAGCGTCATACTGACAGTCGTCGCTATATGCATGCTTCTGGGCGTGCGGCGCGATACCGGCTACGCTCTGGGGCGGTTCTTCCTCGTGCAGCGCTATATCGAGCGCTCCTATGTCGACGAAGTCGATGTGAACAAGCTCATGGATGGCGCCATCGACGGCATGGTGAAGTCGTTGGGCGACCCGCACTCCAATTTCCTCGATGCTGAGGATTTCGAGCGGCTGAAAGAGTACAATGATGCAGCATTCGGCGGCATCGGCGTGACCATGGGATTCAAGGACGACAAGGTGACCGTCATATCGGTGCTCGACGATACGCCGGGCCAGAAGGCCGGTCTGCAGGTAGGCGATGAGATCGTGGCCGTCGATGGCAACGAGGTCGCTGGCCAGTCAGCATCTGACGTAGTCATGCAGATACGCGGCGAGGTCGGTACCGAGGTGCAGCTGACGATACTGCGGGCAGGCGAGCAGATGGATGTGACGCTGCAGCGCGATGTCATCCATGTGCCTACCGTAAAGGGGAGCATGCTCGATAACGGCGTCGGCTATATGCGCATCTCGATGTTCGCTGAGAATACGGACGAACTCTTTACCGAGGAACTGCAGAAACTCGAGGATCAGGACATGCGCGGCCTCATCATCGACCTGCGCGGCAATCCGGGCGGCCTGCTGAAGAGCGTCGTCAAGATTGGAAAGCTCATCGTGCCTCAGGGACCGATCGTGTCGGTCAAGGAGCGCGATGGCAGCCAGCGGGAGTATGGTTCGGAGCTCGCTGAGACGAAATATCCGATCGTCGTGCTGATCGACGGCAATAGTGCCAGTGCCGCGGAGATATTGGCCGGCGCCTTGCAGGATACCGGTGCGGCTACCCTCGTTGGAACGAAGTCGTATGGCAAGGGCTCGGTGCAGTCCGTCATCCCGCTGACTCAGGGCGAGGGTCTGAAGCTGACGATAGCGAAATACTACACGCCGAGCGGCCGCTGCATCGATGGCATCGGCATCGAGCCGGACGTGGAGGTAGATCTGCCTCAGGATGGCACCGTCGAGGACACGCAGCTCGCGAAGGCCCGCGAAATCATGCAGCAGAAGCTGGCCGAGTAAGCACCGAGGTCAGGAAAGGGCTTAACAAAACAGCTGGAACATACGATGATGTAAGTGTAAGGATAGATGGATATAACAAACAGGGAGCTCTAAGCGTACCCGATGATGATCAGGGAGGGATAAACATGGATATGGATATGAGTATCGCCGCGATGTCGGTCGGCATGCATCAGAACCAGACAGCTCAGGACATGGGCGTCGCCGTCCTGAAGATGGCGATGGACGACACGACCGAGGTGACTGCTGATTTGCTGGACAATATAGCAGTCGACCCGAATCTTGGTAATAATGTCGATATACAGGCGTGAGATAAAGACCTGGCCGCCTGTGAGGAAATAGGCAAGAAGCTCGTCGATGCTCTCGGCTGAACCAGAGCCCCTGTATTTGTTTGTCATAACCGCAGTCAGAATCTGGCTGCGGTATTTTTTTGTCTGGCTGAATCCTGATGGCTTATTTTCCCTGCGAGAGTTGGTTGGTTTGTGCTAGAATAGTATCATCAGGAGGATTACGCATGTCAATTGATTCGTACTATGGTGAGGCGCTGAGCCTGCTGCGCAAATATTATGGATACAAGGAATTCCGTCCGGCACAGGCACCGGTCATAAAGAGCCTGCTCGCGGGGCATGATACCTTGGCGGTCATGCCTACGGGAGCAGGGAAATCCATCTGTTTCCAGATACCGGCCCTCATATTCCCGGGGCTGACGATCGTCATCTCGCCACTCATCTCGCTCATGAAGGATCAGGTCGATCAGCTCGCTGATGCGGGGATTGCGGCGACATTCATCAACAGCACGCTGACGCTCGATGAGAGCCGCGCGCGTATGGAGGCGATCCGGTCGGGGCGCTGCCGTATCGTCTACATAGCACCGGAGCGCCTGTCGGCAGGCTATTTTCAGTCGGTCATCGGGCAGGTGCCGGTGTCTATGGTCGCCGTCGATGAGGCGCACTGCATATCGCAATGGGGCCATGATTTCCGGCCGAGCTATCGCGAGATCGCGCCCTTTATCGCGAGCCTGCCACAGCGGCCGCTCGTCGGTGCCTTTACGGCGACGGCTACGCCTGCCGTCCAGCGGGATATCATCAGCCTGCTGGCGCTTGCGCGGCCGGACATCCATGTCTCGGGATTCGACCGGCCGAACCTGTACTACGAGGTGCGCCGGGGCGAGAACAAGAAGCGCTTCGTCGAGCGCTATCTGAAGCAGCATACCGATGAATCGGGCATCATCTATGTCGCGACGCGCAAGGAGGCGGATTCCCTGTACAGCCAGTTCAAGCGCAAGAAATTGTCGGTAGCCCGCTACCATGCCGGCCTTTCCGATAAGGAGCGGGCCAAGGCTCAGGATGATTTCGTCAACGATAATGTGGCGGCGATCATAGCCACGAACGCCTTCGGCATGGGTATCGATAAATCGAATGTGCGCTATGTCATACACTACAATATGCCGAAGAATATCGAGTCGTACTATCAGGAGGCCGGCAGGGCCGGGCGCGACGGCGAGCCGAGCTCGTGCATATTGCTGTATTCGCCGCAGGACGACATCACGCAGAAATACCTCATCGATGTCTCGACGGAGGATCCGGAGCGCAAGGCGCATCAGCTCGCCTGCCTGCAGAAGATGGTCGATTACTGCCACACGCCAGGCTGCCTGCGCGAGTACCTCGTCGGCTATTTCGGCGGCGGGCTCGACGGCTATGCGGATTCCCATCACTGCGATAACTGCGGCAACTGCAATTCGGGGTTTGATAATATCGATGTCACCATCGATGCGCAGAAGGTATTCTCGTGCGTCTATCGCATGCATGAGCGCTTCGGCGTGTCGCTCATCGCGCAGGTGCTCTGCGGTGCGAATACTCAGCGCGTCCGCGAGCTGCACTTTGATGAGCTGTCGACGTATGGACTTTATCGCGGCCAGTCTCAGGAGCAGATCAAGGATATGATTCGTCGCTTCATCGCGACGGACTATCTGACATTGACTGCGGATAAATATCCGGTCGTCCATCTGGCCCCTCTCGCGATACCTGTATTGCGTGGCGAGGCCAAGGTGTTCCAGGCCGTGCCGCCGACGGTGAAGAAGGTAGAGGACGAGACGACGAGCTCGACGTTGTTCGAGGCCCTGCGCAGTCTGCGCAAGCAGCTTGCTGATGAGGCTGGCGTACCGCCTTATGTTGTATTCTCGAACGCGACGCTGCGCAGCATGTGCGAGGTCAGGCCGACGAACGAGGACGAATTCCTCGAGGTCAGCGGCGTGGGCGAGACAAAGCTGGTGCGCTACGGGCAGGCGTTCCTCGAATGCATCAAGGAGAATGCCTGAGGGAAAGATTGACAGTATTTGCCAATCTGAACTAGGCAACAATCAAATATCTGCACCGGAATCAGGGGGATAGGGAGTCCCATACTGACACAGAAAGGCAAAGCACTAGCACAGAAAAGATAAATACTGACATAGAAACTGGCACAGAAACGATAGGGACTGACACAAAAAACAGAGGCACCAGCACAGAAACTGACACAGAAATTAATTTGAGTGATACGGAAAAGAGACTGCTGGTTCTTATCCAGAAAAATAATAGCATTACCTTGAACGAAATGGCATTTTTGAGCGGCTTGTCTAAGAGTGGCGTTCGCTATGCACTGAATGCGCTTCGTAACAAAGGCGTGGTTACACGGGAAGGTTCGCAGAAAAAGGGAATGTGGATTGTTCATGAAAGAACATAAATTATATGAATTTTGAAAAACGGATACGGGGGTGTAAGCATGGAGCTTCGTGTGCTGAAATATTTTCTGGCCGTGGCGCGGCATCAGAACATCACGCGGGCAGCCGAGGAGCTGCATCTGACGCAGGCCGGCCTGTTTCTCAAGGCGCGTGCGGAAGAGATGACGACACTGGAGGCCAAGACGCTCGACCAGTTCGCGCATATGGAGGACTTCGTTGCTGGTGATGTCTACTTGGGCTGTGGTGATGTTCAGCGAGGAGTATATCACTATGAAGACAAAGAAATTCTGGCGTCATTTGCTTTTGATGTCCGCTCTGGGAACGGTGCTGGCTGTCGGCGGTCAGGGAATGGCTGCTGAAGCTCATGAACATGCCGCTGCTCACCTACGCCAGCGAGATCGAGAGTTCGGTGCTTGTCATTCACGGTGAGAAAGCCCATTCGCGCTATTTCAGCGAGACAGCGTTCAAGAAGCTCAAGGGCGATAACAAGGAACTGCTGATTGTCCCAGGAGCCGTCCATACCGACCTTTACGACAACATGGAGAAAATCCCGTTCGACGAGATAACGGCGTTCTTCCAGAAGTACCTGCAGTAAATCATTTCGTTATACACTGACGCATTCCCCGGACGGGGCAGTAATAAGCTGCTCCGTCCGGGGATTTTTGCATAACCTGATAAAACAAGCAGTAATCCTGCAACAATCATTCACAAAACAGACGATTTAGAGTATAATGCATAGTTGAATTTAATCGTGCAGGAGTGGAGTTGGGAAAGAAATGTTGAAAAGAATTTGTCTGATGGGATGTGTGCTGGGAGCGATGCTCACCGGCATGGCGGGAATGGCGGCCGCGCAGGTGGTCACGGCAGACGGCGTAGGAGCCTCGGAAATCCTGGCTCTGCGCGACGCGAAGCGGGCGGCTATCGAGGAGGTCATGGGCAGTGCGATCAAATCGGAGACGGTCGTGCAGAATGGTGCCGTGACCAGCGACAACATATGGGCACGGACGCAGGGATTTGCAAAGAATGTGAAGATACTGCAGCGCTCTCAGGCCGGTGGGCTCTGGCGGGTTCGCGCCAGCATCGATGTCGGCGAGCGCCCGGGACTGGCCTCTGGTCATGCGACGCTCGGGGTTCCGGCTTTCAATCTCAATGGCCTGCTCTCACCCGAACAGGGGTGGAGTCGTGACGAACTGCAGGTGGTCGATGATTTCGCGGTACAGCATCTGCAGGATACGGGCCGGTTCGTGCTGTTGGACCGCACACGTTTGCAGGAGATAGAGGCTGAGCGCAACCGGGCCCTGGCCAGCGGCGGCAATCTGGCTCTGCAGGTAGGCTCGGGCAGCATACAGGGCGCGCAGTACCTGGTATTCGGCACTGTGCTGGGGGTGACTACCAGACGCAGCGAGACGACGGTCGTGGGAGCAGGTACGAAGCGGGCCGGCGTGCATGCCAGTGTCAGCCTGCGCATCGTGGACGTAGAGACGGGAGCTATTGTCACGTCGGCCATAGGCCGCAACCGGCAGGTCAATCATCTGGTAAAGGCACCACTGGGCCTGGTACGTATCGGTACGGATGAGGTTGACAAGGAGCAGGTGCTCTGCGCCATAGAGGGAGCCGTAGACGATGCAGTGAACGGGCCGCGCGGTCTGATGGCGCGTATCGATGGTCGGACAGCCACCACGAAGAAATGAGGTGATTGGCATGCACGGTGTAATCAGATGGAGATGGCTATGGAGCGTATTCGGCATCAGCCTGCTGCTGGTGTCGGGATGCGTGAGCGGCGAGGCTGCCGGGCTGTTCGCGAACCACAGTGGCTCCCAGATATATCTGGCCGAGGTGCAGAGCTATGGTGAGAGTGAGCTGAAGCCCGATTATCAGGCGACGCTGGCGGATAAGATAGCCGATCAGCTGCGTCAGAAGGGCCTGAGCGTCAGCGCCGCTCTCGATGTGACGAACGAATCCGGCCGCCATGATGCCATCGGTACAGCGGGCGACCAGGCCGCGTTATCCGAGATACACATGGATGCGATCATTCACGGTCATACCTTTGATCGCGGTTATGCTGCTCCGAAGCTGGCCCATTATGCCGATCAGACACTCGGGCGGGCGTATTTCCATGATGAGGCCCGGATAGAGAACTGGCAGAAATCCAATGTTCCCTACAGGCTGGGGAGCAAATGCCAGGCGGAAGCAGAGCGCATAGCGGCAGCGCGAGGGGCGCAAATGCTGTTGTTCGTCAACATACGGGATGTCGATGTCCGCCTGAAGCACAGCATATTCGCCTCGCATACGGACAAGGATACGCGCGGCAAGAAGCTGATGACCCAGCTTGACTACTATATCTGGGATGCCCGGTCCGGACGCGTATATGAGGGTACCAGTGAGATAAAGAAGACCGCCCAGCTGGTGAATTTCGGCCTGGGCCAGGGCGGCAAGGGTATGGATATCGATGTGCTTGTGAATGTGGTGATGGATGCGCAGGCCAAGAAGCTGGCTGATGACCTGATGAAGCAGGGATTGCCAGCGCTGCGGGGCGGTGCGTCATGAGCGCCAGGAACATCGGCGGGGTCCTGTTGCTGGCAGGGTTCCTCCTGCTAGGCGGAGTATTGTTGAGCGGAGGGGCGCCCTTTGGCCCGTCATACGGTGAGGCGGCGGACCGGGCGACAGCTGTGGTGAGCTTCTCGAGCCGCCTGGCCAAGAGCAGTATCACTTCCACCGATATCAGCGAGGATATGATACGCGGTGTCCAGGACGTGGCGCGGGAGGAATTCTATGCTGACATCGTTGACTGTCCGAAGCTGGTATTGATTGATCAGGCGACGCAGGCACAACAGATAGCGGAACAGCATCGCGCGGAACTGGACACCGGCAGTGCCAGCCCCGGGGAGCGCCTCCAGGCTGACTATGAGCTGCAGGGCTTCGTGACCATGCTCAGCAATGTCAAGGCACAGAGCGGAGTACTTATGCTCTCCGGCAAGGACAAGACGGTCTATGTCGAGCTCAGCCTGCGGGTCATCGACAGGAAAACCGGGATGGTGGTATTCACGGCTACGGCGGACTCGCGTCGCAAGAGCGAGTTATCGTATCATGCGGTCGTGCATCGGGCCGACAGCGGTCTCGATGACGCGGTGGAGCAGGCTGTCAGCGACGCGGTGAGAAATCTGGCGGCTGATCTGCTGCAGGCAATGTAGACAGGTGGAAATATAACGAGTAAAGGATGAGGGATTTTGCGCAAGCTGACGATGAGCCTGATGACCGGGGCGCTGCTGGCGGGGATGCTTTACCATGCAGCGCCAGTGGCGGCACATGGCAATATCTGGATGGACGAGGGGAAGAATATCACGGCGGCAGAGAGCAAGGATTTCGTGCCCGTTACGAAATTCAGGAAGATACTGGTCTTCCCGATCAGCCGGCCAGGAAGCCATGATGGCGACCCCGATGATCTGACCGACCTGAACGATATGTTCAACAAACGCGTGAATAAACGCATACACAAGACGAATTTTCTGCGTTTCCGCTCCCGGAGTGATGCGCAGATGGCGGACAAAGAGCTGGAGAAGAATCACATCTTGCGCCCGAAAGAGGGACTGAACCGGCTATTGCAGCACTATCCCAGCGAGCAGGAACGGGCCAGGGATGTCTACGATCTGACAGGGGCCGAAGGATTCCTGCTGCCTCATATCCGCTTTGTCAAGATGAGGGAAGATGTGTCTCCGGCTACATGGACCCGTGTCACCATGACCTCGTACTATGATGAAGAGGACGGACCTAAGGGCGACCGCAGTGGATTAGGGAAGCATGTATGGACAGCAGATCACCTCATCCCCAGGATGACGAATACCCTATGCATGGTGGATATGGATTTCACGCTCTATGATACGGCAAGCCAGAGGAAGACGATGACTCTGATTGATTATTATCGCTGCTATAACGTCGACTATGACCACGCATTCAATCAGATATTCAAGAATTTTACGGGCGACTGGAAACGCCTGAAGGATGATGCGTCAAGCCAGGCTCCGGCTGGAGCTCCGACAATCGGTTTCACCAATCTGCGTCTGCCGGCCTCAGCCTCGAACAATGAATTCTCCATCAAGACCATATACTATGCATACAAGGATGAGGCCGAAGACACATTGAAGAACCTGCGCCCCGATTTTGCGCCCGGTGGGGGCAGATACTACGTGCGCGGCACACTGACGAACTATGACCGAGGTCAGACATGGAATCCTCCGACGGCTTCGACGAGTATCTACCTGGATCACACGGAGACCTTCAAATGGAGGGATTCCAAGGGGGACGAGCATACGGGGAAGCGGAAGTATTATAAGACGGAGATCACAGACTATGCGGGCTGCTACACTTTCTGGTACAGTGCTGCGGCTGATTTGCAGGTCGTCGATCGCCGGACGGGGACGGTGGTCTTTTCCCACAGCTACGAGGCCTATGATCCGGAGCGCTATGCCAATGCGCTGCGGCGGATATTTGGCGATTTCTACCGCGATGTCGACAAAAGATTGGGCAGCCAGATCTGAAAAAAGGTGATTTAATACATCTATTTCCCATAACATGATATAATAATACAATAAGAAAACGACGGCAGGACCGAGAGGTGATCCTATGGGAACCGATAAAGCATCATTATCCGAAGAGGATATCAAGCATCGCTACATCACACCGGCACTGGAGCGCGTCTGGCGGCCGACAGACATCCGCATGGAGTTGCCCATCACGGCGGGGCGTGTCAATATCAAGGGAAACATGGAGTCGCGGGAGCGGCCGAAGTTTGCCGACTACGTTCTGTATACGCCCTCGGGCTATCCACTGGCCATCGTCGAGGCGAAGGATAATACGCATACCGTTTCGTTCGGTTTGCAGCAGGCGAAGACGTATGCGGAGATGATGGATATCCAGTTTGCCTACAGCTCGAACGGCGATGCCTTTGTCGAATATGATTTTCTGACCGGCATCGAGCGCGAGCTGCCGCTCGATGCATTCCCGACACCAGAGGAGCTCATGGCCAGGCTCCGGCAGGAAGGCCATCTGACGGAGAAGCAGATCAAGGTCATCGAGCAGCCATTCTATCTGTCAGAAAGCACATATGCGCCGCGCTACTATCAGCGTGTCGCTGTCGACCGCACGCTCGACGCGATCGCTCGCGGCCAGCAGCGTCTGCTGCTCGTCATGGCAACCGGCACCGGCAAGACATACACGGCGTTCCAGATCATCTACCGCCTGCGTCAGGCGGGACTGAAGCGCAAGATCCTCTACCTCGCCGACCGCAATATCCTGCTCGACCAGTCCATCCAGCAGGATTTCCGTCCGCTGACAAATGTCATCCACAAGATCAGCTATGCCGCCGACGAACGCACGACCATCACTGCTTACGAGGTCTATTTCTCCCTCTACCAGCAGCTTTTCGGCGAGGATGACGAGGAGCGCTTCCGTGAGCTCTTTGATCCCGATTTCTTCGACCTCGTCGTCGTCGACGAGTGCCATCGCGGCTCCGCAAAGGCTGACAGCCGCTGGCGCAAGATTCTCGACTACTTCCGCTCGGCCACTCAGATCGGCATGACCGCCACGCCGAAGGAGACGGCGTACGTCTCCAACATCGACTATTTCGGCGAGCCGGTCTACACATACAGCCTGCGGCAGGGCATCGACGATGGCTTCCTCGCGCCGTTCCGCGTCATCAATGTACAGACGAATATCGGCGACGGCTGGCGGCCGCGCAAGGGACAGCGTGATTTCTTCGGTCAGGAGATCGAGGATCGCATCTATAACAATACAGATTACGACTATCATATCGTCCTCGAGGACCGCATCCGCGAAGTCGCCGCGCGCGTCACGACCTACCTGCGGCATACCGACCGCATGGCCAAGACCATCGTCTTCTGCGCCGACGAGCCTGCGGCGGAGCGCATGCGCCATGCTCTCGCGCAGCAGAACGCCGACATGATGAAGAAATACCCGAACTACGTCGTGCGCATCACGGGCAGCGATCCCTATGGCAAAAGCCAGCTCGGCTATTTCATCTCCGTCTCCTCGCCGACGCCGGTCATCGCTACGACCTCGCAGCTCCTGTCGACCGGCGTCGATTGCAAGATGGTCAAGCTCATCGTCCTCGACGAGAACATCGCCTCGATGACCATGTTCAAGCAGATCATCGGTCGCGGGACGCGTCTGCGCTATGAAGACGGCAAGCGCAGCTTCGTCATTATGGACTTCCGCGGCGTCACGCGCCTCTTCGCCGATCCGGACTGGGACGGCCCCCTCATCGAGGACCCCGGCTACAGCACCGGGGAGGGAGGCGGCGAGCCGCGAGGTGGCAGGAAGGGCGGCGGCAAGGGCGGTGGCAAGCCGGCCAGCAAGCCCTATGTGCGCGCCGACGGCTGCCAGGTCTATACCGTGCAGGAGACCGTCTCCGTCTACGACACCGGCGGCAAGCTCCTGCAGCAGGAGAACATCATCGACTATACGAAGGAGAATATCCTCGGCCAGTTCGGGGACCTTCACGCCTTCATCCACGAGTGGAACGCTGCGGCGAAGAAGCAGGCCATCGCCGATGCTCTCGCGGAGCGCGGCATCGATCTCGACAAGCTCAAGCAGACGATGAATATGGCCGATGTCGACGACTTCGATTTCATCTGTCATGTCGCCTACGACCAGAAACCTCTGACGCGCCGCGAGCGCGCCGAGGGTGTGCGGAAACGCGACTTCCTGAGCCGGTACAGCGGCGACGCCCGCGCCGTCCTCGAGACACTGCTCGACAGCTACAAGGATCTTGGCATCAAGGACATCGAAAAGACCGACGTGCTCCGCATGAAGGACTTCCAGAAATTCGGCAAACCGGGGCGCATCGCCAAGCTTTTCAACGGCAAGAAAGGCTACGAGGAAGCGGTGCGTGCCCTCGAACAAGAACTCTACAAGGCAGGTTAATACGATATGGCAACAAATCTAGGCGGACTCGTCAAAAGACTCCAGGACATCATGAGGAGCGACCCCGGTATCAATGGCGATGCCCAGCGCATCGAGCAGATCATCTGGGCGCTTTTCCTCAAGGTCTACGATGCCAAGGAAGAAGACTGGGAGATGGACGAGGACGACTACCAGTCCGTCATCCCTGAGCAATACCGCTGGCAGAACTGGGCGCACGATGACGGCAAGGGCACGGTGCTGACGGGCAAGGAGCTGTTAGATTTCGTCAACGACCTCTTCGACACGCTCAAAGATCTCCCCATCACGCCCGGCATGCCGAGGAAGAAGCGCATCGTCCGGACGATGTTCGAGGAGACGAACCAGTACATGAAAGACGGCGTGCTGCTGCGCCAGGTCATCAACGTCATCGACGATATCGACCTCGAGAGCTACGAGAACCTGCACGCCCTCGGCGACATCTACGAGACAATCCTGAAGGAACTCCAGTCGGCCGGCCGGGCCGGCGAATTCTACACGCCGCGTGCCGTCACGGACTTCATGGCTGACCGCATCGAGCCGCGCCTCGGCGAGAAAATGGCGGACTTCGCCTGCGGCACGGGCGGCTTCCTCGTCAGCTGGCTGCGCGAGCTCGAGAAGCAGGTCCGGACGCCTGACGACCGCGCCCTCTGGAACAACTCCGTCTACGGCATCGAGAAAAAGCAGTTCCCCTATATGCTCGCTATCACGAACCTCCTGCTCCACGACATCGACAACCCGAACATCGACCATGGCAACAGCCTGCTCCACGACGTCCTCGACTACACCGAAAAGGACAAGTTCGACAAGGTCCTAATGAATCCTCCATACGGCGGCAGCGAGAAGAAAGACGTCATGAGCCATTTCCCTGACGACCTCGCCGACAGCGAGACCGCCGATCTGTTCATGAGCGTCATCCTCTACCGGCTCAAAGAGGGCGGCCGTGCGGCTGTCGTCCTGCCGGACGGATTCCTCTTCGGTACGGACAATACGAAAGTCAATATCAAGAAGAAGCTCATGGCGGAGTGCGACCTGCACACGATCATCCGCCTGCCCGGCAGCGTATTCGCACCGTACACGAGCATCACGACGAATATCCTCTTCTTCGACCGCACGCATCCGACGGAGCAGACCTGGTTCTACCGCCTCGACATGCCAGAGGGTTACAAGCACTTCAGCAAGACGAAGCCCATGCGCCTCGAGCATTTCGCGCCCGTCAAGGAATGGTGGGATGACCGTCAGGAAATCATCGAAGACGGATTCCCGAAGGCGAAATGCTACACGGCTGAGGAAATCGCCGCCGGCGGCTACAACCTCGACCTCTGCGGCTTCCCGCATGAGGAGGAGGAAATCCTCGAGCCCCTCGACCTCATCCAGAAATACCAAGAGCAGCGCCAGTCCCTGAACGAGAAGATCGACACCATCCTCGCCCGCATCACGGCCAAGCTGGAGGAAAACGCATGAACGCACAAGACCTCAGAAACAGCATCCTCCAGCGCGCCATCGAGGGAAAGCTCGTGCCGCAAAGAGACGAAGAGGGCACATCGAAAGAACTCCTGCAAGAAATCCGCGCCGAGAAAGCAAGGCTCATCAAGGAAAAGAAAATCAAGAAGACCAAGCCCCTGCCCGCCATCACCGAGGATGAAAAGCCGTTTGAACTTCCCGAAAGCTGGGAGTGGGTACGGCTAGGGGAAATCTTCTTCCTACAAGCAGGCAGGAATATAAAAGCGGCAGAAATAAATGTTGAATCAACAGAATCATATCAATATCCTTGTTATGGAGGAAATGGCATTAGAGGCTTTGTCAAATTCTTCAATGCAGAAGGTGATTTTCCGATAATTGGTAGACAAGGTGCACTTTGTGGAAATATAAATCGTGCCACAGGAAAATTCTATGCAACGGAACATGCGGTACTTACTCACACATTCGCTAGCACAGATGTTTCTTGGGCATGTTATTTTTTAACGGCATTGAATTTGAATCAATATGCGACAGCTACGGCTCAGCCCGGGTTAGCTGTTAGCAAAATCAACCATGTCCTGATTCCCCTTCCCCCGCTTGCCGAGCAGAAGCGCATTGTCGCCAAGATTGAAACGTTCCTGCCCGACCTTGCGGCCTACGACGACGCACAGACCGAGCTCCACACGCTCACACAGCGCTTCCCCGACGACATGAAAAAGAGCCTGCTCCAATACGCGATCGAGGGAAAGCTCGTGCCACAGCGAGCCGAGGAGGGCACGGCGAAGGACCTGCTCCGCGAAATCCAGACCGAAAAGGCACGGCTCATCAAGGAAAAGAAAATCAAGAAAACCAAGCCCCTGCCCGCCATCACCGACGACGAAAAGCCGTTTGACCTTCCCGAAAGCTGGGAGTGGGTGCGGTTGCAATCTATTTGCACAAAAATTATAGATGGTGACCATAATCCACCTGTGGGGATAGGTTGTGAAAGCAAATATTTGATGCTATCAGCACAAAATATTAATAATGATACTATCAATTTTGAACGTGTCCGGTATTTGGATGAAGAAACTTTCAAAAAAGAAGACTTGAGAACTAAAGCAACAAAAGGAGATATATTTTTTACGATTGTTGGAACTTTAGGTCGTAGTTGTGTATATGAAGGTGGCTCAAATATTTGTTTTCAACGTAGTGTATCAGTAATAACTACACTGATATATAATTATTACTTAAAATATGTACTTGATTCATACTTTATCAGAAACTACATGGAACTAAATGCGAAAGGGACAGCACAAAAGGGATTTTATCTAAAACAAGTAAATAACTTGTGTATTCCCCTTCCTCCTCTTGCCGAGCAGCACCGCATTGTCGCCCGTCTGGAGGAGTTGCTGCCTCTTTGCCAGCAACTTGATGCCCAGCCCTGATGACAGGGCGGTGGCCATTCCCATGTGTGCAGTGTGTGCACAGGGAATGGCCATTTTTGTTTGGAGCGGTGGCTGGGAAGACTCTCGGCTATGGCCGCTCGGGATAGCAGGGGCAGGCCGAATCTAATGAGGACTCCTGCAATTTAATAAAAGCCTAATAGGCAGGACTGCCTACTCAAAAGATAGTGTTATAAGATATTCGCATCATATATTTTCATAGCGTTCAAATTAGTGTTAGTATATAGATATATTGATACATTGACGATACGGAGTGGGAGGATTGACCATGAAAAGCAAGGGATATAGCTGGCGGCTGGCAACGCTTGTGGCGGGAGCGCTGCTGGCGTCGGGGCTATGGACAGCCTCTGCCGAGGCGGCAGACCTCTCGCTGGCCCAGGCCATAGAGATGGCACTGAGCCAGAATACGAGCCTGAAGGTAACGCAGAAGGCGGAGGACACGGCGGCAGCAGCACTGAAGGAGGCCAAGGGGAATAATGGGGCCTCCGTGGAAATTTCGGATGGCTTGTCGACTAGCAAGAAAAGTGGCAATCCTCATAAGGCTGGAAATTCGTTGAGCATCAGTGGTTCTTTACCGCTTTATACTGGCGGCAAGAATCAGGCCAATATCAAGCGGGCCGAGCTCGGCGTCGAGACGGCAGCGCTGACGACGGACCGCGAGCGTGAGAATGTGAAGCTCGATGTCGTACAGGCCTACTACAATGCACTCGAGGCGAAGAAAACCATCGACGTCGATCAGGAGTCCGTCGACAACTACGAGGCCCACTATACGAATGTCAGCCAGCTGTACTCGGCCGGATCGAAAGCGCGCATCGATGTGCTGCGTTCGAGCGTCGAGCTCTCGAATGCCCGCCAGACGCTTATCAAGGCTCAGAATGCCTACGAGGTCGACATCGCGAAGCTTCGCAATCTGCTGAACATCGATCGCTCGGAGCCGCTGAACCTCACGACGGATTTCAGCTATGACAAGTTCGATATCGATATGGACTCATGCATCGCCTATGCCTATCGCAATCGCAAGGATTTGCTCGTCGACCAGTACAACCTTGATCGGGCCGAGCTGGCCGTCACTGCGGCCAAGGCCGGGTTCAAGCCGACGCTGAGTCTGTCCCTAGGCGCGGGACAGAACAATAATTTCAATCCGAACAGCACGTCCTCACAGGATGTGTCGGCCGGCATCACCGCCAGCTGGAACGTATTCGACAGCGGTGTGACCAAAGCAGAGGTGCAGGCAGCGGAGGCAAGCCGCGACACGGCGAAGTTGAACCTGGTCAAGGATCAGGAGAATATCGACTATGCGCTGCGGCAGGCATACTATAATATGCGTGAAGCCGAGAAAAGGTTCAACTCGACCGGGGATGCTGTGAATCAGGCTGAGGAGGACTACTATATAGCGCGAGAGAAGTACCGCGCGGGCGAAGGGCTGATGCTCGACATCATCGATGCCCAGCTGGCGCTCTCGCAGGCTAAGCTGAACTACATCAGCGCGCAATATGACTACGCCCGGTATAAAGCGGAAGTCGAAAATGTCATGGGCATGGGCCTGAATGACAGCGAGAACCAGGCCGCCCGTCTGCTGTCCGCTGATGCCGAGGCGGCACTGCAGTCTTCGCCAGCGGCCAAAGTGACGGGCCAGCCGCAGTCGGTACCCGAGGCGAAACCGACAGCTGCTAAAACGTCAGCAAAGGCGAAAAAGGCCAAGAAGGCCAAGCGTACAGCCAAAGAGCAGACAGCTGCGGCAGCGACAACGCCTACAACGACTACAGCAGCTGCAGCAGCCAGAACGACGAACGCGACTGGCAGCGAAAGCGCGCAGGACGTAGCGCGAGATGCAGCGCGGAGCTGATGGAGGCAAGTAAATGATAAAGCTTAATTTCAAGGCAAAGATCGCCATAGCGCTCATAGCCATAGCCGGCTGCGCTTTCGGCGGCTACAAGTACTACGAAAGCCAGCAGTCGGCGAAACAGGCAGCCGCGGTGCAGACCGTAGCGGTCACGCGCATGAACATGAAGTCTACGGTATCGGCGACCGGTACGATCAAACCGGTCGACTCCGTCGAGATCAGCTCGAAGGTGACGGCCCGTATCAAGGAAATACCGGTTCATGAAAATGATGAAGTCAAAGCGGGACAGACGGTCTGCCTGCTCGATGGCTCCGACCTCGAGGCTCAGCGCGACCAGGCCTCCTATCAGGTCACGCATACGCGCGCTGCTTATAATCGCGTCAGCTACCTTTACAGCATAGGCGCGGATACCCAGCAGCAGCTCGAGGACGCCCAGTATGAGTACGATACCGCGGTATCGAAGCTCTCCGAAGCGCAGACCGATATGAACGAGACGGTCATCACCTCGCCGATGGACGGTATCGTCGTCGGTGAGCCGAAGACGGTAGGTACGATGGCGCGCACCGGCGATAATCCTACGGTCATCATGCGTATCGCGGATCTCTCCGCGAAGCAGATCCAGGCCAAGATCGATGAAACGGATATCGGCAACGTCAAAGTCGGTCAGGAAGCGACGTTCACAGTCGATGCCTATACGGACAAGAAATTTACAGCTCGTGTCACGAAAATATCCAAGACCGATACCGGCAATACCTGGGATACGACGGACTCCAGCTCCAGCTCATCATCGTCCTCCTCGGCCAGTGTCATCTACTACTACGTGACGCTCGATGTCGACGATCCGGACAATGTACTGCTGCCAGCCATGACCGCGCGCGTAGAGATCAATACGGCGGACAAGTCGGATGTACTGGCCCTGCCGATATCGACGCTCAAGACGGATGCGAATGGCTCCTATGTCATGGTAAAGAATGCAGATGGCAGTCAGGAGCGCCGGGCGGTAGAGACTGGCATATACAGTGATGAATATGTAGAGATCGTATCGGGACTCGACGAAGGCGAGGAAGTTGTCTCCAGCTATACGGCTACCAAGAAAACAAGCAGCAAAAATAGCAACAGGAATGGCGGTGGCCCTGGCGGACCTCCGATGTAAGGAGGGGACCGAGATGGCAGAAAATGACAGCAGCCTCGAAAACAGGCTGAAAACAGATACACGCCATGTCACGATAGCTCTGCGCGGTATAAAGAAGATCTATCATATTGGCGGCGAGGATCTCGCGGCGCTGGCCGGCATCAACCTTGATATCCATCAGGGCGAGTTCGCAGCGCTCATGGGGCCGTCAGGCTCCGGAAAATCGACGCTCATGAACATACTCGGCTGTTTGGACAGGCCGACGGAGGGCTCGTATAAGCTGGATGGGTTCGAAGTATCCGGACTATCCGACGACGAGCTCGCCGCCACGCGCAACAAGCGCATCGGCTTCGTATTCCAGAACTTCAATCTGCTGGCCCGTCTGACTGCTCGCGAGAATGTGGCGCTGCCGCTCGTTTATGCCGGCGTGAAAAAGAGCGAGCGACTCGAGCGGGCCCAGTACTATCTAGAGAGCGTCGGGCTCGGGGACCGGGCAGACCATCTGTCGAACGAGCTTTCCGGCGGCCAGCGGCAGCGCGTCGCCATCGCCCGGGCCCTTGTGAATGACCCGCATATCATCATGGCCGATGAGCCGACCGGCAACCTCGATACGAAGTCGACGAAAGAGATCATGGAGATATTCGAGGCGATGCACGAGAAAGGCCGCACGATCATCCTCGTCACGCACGAACCCGAGATCGCGGCCTGTGCGAGCCGTCAGCTGCTCGTGCGCGACGGGCGCATCACGCGTGACGAAGGGAAGGGAGTAGTGATGGACGTTGTTTAGAGAATGTTTCATCATGGCTCTGCAGGCCCTGGTGGCGAACAAGCTGCGGTCGCTGCTGACGATGCTCGGCATCATCATCGGTGTCGGGGCCGTCATCGCCATGGTCTCCGTCGGTATGGGCGTGCGCAGCAACGTCACGAGCAGCATATCGCGCCTCGGCTCGAACATGCTCATCGTGCAGCCGGGCTCCTCGAACCGCGGCGGCGTGCGCAAGGCCATGGGCTCCATGCAGACGCTCAAATACGACGATGCGAAAGCCATAAAGAACAAGATAAAGGATATCGACTATGTATCGCCGACGGTCAGCTCCTCCTACCAGATCGTCAATGGCAACCAGAACTGGAACACGAGCGTCCAGGGCGTGACGCCGGAATTCATGTCGATCCGCTCACTCGAGGTGTCGAACGGCTCCTTCATATCCGAGAATGATCTGAACAAGCGCAACCGCGTCTGCGTCATCGGTACGACGGTTGCCTCGAATCTTTTCAACGATGAGGACCCGGTAGGCAAGACGATCCGCGTCAACAACCAGCCCTTCCGCATCGTCGGACTGCTCACCAGCAAAGGGCAGTCGAGCGTGGGCCAGGATCAGGATGATGTCGTCTATGTACCATTGACCACAGCGCAGGAGCGCATGCTGGGCATCACGTATATCCAGTCAATCAATATCCAGGTATCGAGCCAGGACAAGATGGATCAGGTACAGGAGCAGGTAGAGACGCTGTTGCGCCAGCGTCATCATATCATCGGTGACAAAGAGGATGACTTCCATGTGCGCAACCTCACGAGCCTCATGCAGACGATGAGTGAGACGACATCGATGATCACACTGCTGCTCGGATCCATCGCCGGCATCAGCCTCATCGTGGGCGGCATCGGCATCATGAATATCATGATGGTATCTGTCACCGAGCGCACGCGCGAGATCGGCATCCGCAAGGCCCTCGGCGCGACGTTCAACAATATCATGATGCAGTTCATGATAGAGTCGATGGTCATCGGCATCGTCGGCGGCCTCATAGGTATCGCCGTAGGCTGCACGGCCAGCACCCTGATTGCGAAATTCGGCAATTTCACCACGGTCATCACGGCCGCTCCTATCATCATATCGTTCCTGTTCTCCGTAGGCATCGGCCTGTTCTTCGGTATATACCCTGCCCGCAAGGCTGCGAAACTCGATCCGATCGAAGCCTTGAGATACGAGTGATATTTTGGTATAGTAGAAACAGGTATATGATTATTTTCAGGAGGGAAATCCATTGGCAAATAATACAGGATCAGCTGCTGACAGCCACGAGATCATACTGGTACTCGACTTCGGAGGACAGTACAATCAGCTCATTGCTCGCCGCGTGCGTGAGAATCATGTGTACTGCGAGGTTCATCCGCATACGATGCCGCTCGACAAGATACGCGCGATGGCACCGAAGGGCATCATACTGACTGGCGGCCCGAACAGCGTCTACGCTCCGGATGCGGCAACGGCTCCGGCAGAGCTCTTCGAGCTCGGCATACCGGTCCTCGGCATCTGCTATGGCTCGCAGCTCATGGCCCATGTGCTCGGCGGCAAAGTCGAGACGGCGCCGACGAGCGAGTACGGCCGCACCGAGGTCACGATTAATGACGCTGGACAAAGATCGAAACTGTTCGAGGGCGTCAGCGCGAAGACCATTTGCTGGATGAGCCATACGGACTACATATCAGCAGTACCAGACGGCTTCACCATCACGGCTGAGACGCCGGTCTGCCCGGTAGCGGCGATGGAGGATGCCAGCCGTCAGCTTTATGCCACGCAGTTCCATCCTGAGGTCATGCATACCGTCGAGGGCAAGACGATGCTCAAGAACTTCGTCTTCGCTGTCTGCGGTTGTGCGGGCGACTGGCACATGGGCTCATTCGTCGAGCGCACGATACGCGAGTTGCGCGCGAAAATCGGCACGGGCAAGGCACTCTGTGCGCTGTCAGGCGGTGTCGATTCCTCGGTCGCTGCCGTCATACTCTCGAAAGCAATCGGCAAGCAGCTGACCTGCGTATTCGTTGACCACGGCCTGCTGCGCAAGGACGAAGGGGATCAGGTCGAGGCGGTATTCGGACCGGACGGCCCCTATGATGTGAACTTCATCCGCATCAATGCGAAAGACCGCTTCTATGCGAAACTCAAGGGCGTGACCGAGCCGGAGCAGAAGCGCAAGATTATCGGCGAGGAATTCATCCGCGTGTTCGAGGATGTCGCAAAGAAAATCGGCAAAGTCGATTATCTCGTGCAGGGCACCATCTACCCCGATGTCATCGAGAGCGGCCTCGGCAAATCCGCCGTCATAAAGTCGCATCACAATGTCGGCGGCCTGCCGGATTTCGTCGATTTCAAGGAAATCGTCGAGCCGTTGCGGCTGCTGTTCAAGGATGAAGTCCGTGCCTGCGGCCGTGAACTCGGCATACCGGAGTACCTCGTGAGCCGTCAGCCGTTCCCGGGACCGGGACTCGGCATCCGCATCATCGGTGAGATTACCGAGGAAAAAGTGAAAATCGTGCAGGAGGCGGACGCCATCTACCGCGAGGAAGTCGAAAAGGCCGGTGCCCAGAAGAACCTCGGCCAGTATTTCGCCGCCCTCACGAATATGCGCTCTGTCGGCGTCATGGGCGACGGCCGCACCTACGATTATGCCATTGCTCTGCGGGCGGTCATGACGAGCGACTTCATGACAGCTGAGAGCGCCCAGCTGCCCTGGGACGTCCTGCAGCGCGTCACGACCCGCATTGTCAACGAAGTCAAAGGAGTCAACCGCGTTCTCTATGACTGCACCGGCAAGCCGCCGGCGACGATAGAGTTCGAATAACAACGGATATAACTATAAGAATGGCTGCTGCATCAGAAGTGCGGCAGCTATTTTGCTATGTAAAGCCTCTTCTGCTATAAGTGATGATATGGTTACGACTTCGCAGGATTTGGCATAGTGGCGATTAAAGTACAAATCAACGATAAAATTAACAGTATAGTTAATTTGCACAAAATACAGTTGATTTTAGGAAAATATAGTTGATTTGATGGATTTAATGGGGATCATAAAGGATGGTCTGCCAACACTAGCTGGCCTAATGGTTTTTTCAAAATACCCGCAGTATAGTGGCACGTTTGTCAAGACCAAAATCGATAAATTTCTAAATGTATCAGGCAACAGCCCTTGCGGCATTGAGTAGCAGGGCTGG
>CACXCN010000067.1 GCA_902766095.1 uncultured Selenomonas sp.
ACTTTACAGGAACCAACATGGTTTTTCAATAGCTAATTTCAGTCAGGGGCAGGGCATTCACCCACAGGGATGCCCGAAGCCTCTTTTAATTCAGGCCATTGAGTTTTATTGCATTGGTTTCTATCGCAATAAAGGTATAGCCCCATCTTTAACACTTCTAAAACCTCAAAACGGGCTGTAACGAAATAGCATATTGTCAAGCCTGAGCATGCAGTACCGCGGCAGGCATAGTTCCTTCATTGCGCTATTGTGGTTTGGCTAAAATGAAATTTTTCCCATTAATAGGTCCCTTGAAAGTACTTAAACGCGCTTCGCTTGAACGAAAGTACTTTCCGCGGGGTTGCTTGATAGGGAAAAATTTAATTTCTTAACGCCAAACCACGACGCTCCATTCCGGAACTATGCCTGCCGCTACTTTATCATCTCAGGTGTCTATGTTTATATTCGTTACAGCCCGTTTTCAACATAACGCAGGATGTGCTATATTCCTTACTTTGACGCATGTTTTGCTGGCATTGATCAGTAAACTCAAAGCGTATTCAACGGGTCGATATCGATGGCGACATCTGTGCGCAGATGCAGCTGCTCGGCCTTGAGGAAAGCGTGTACGGCCCGCATATCGGCAGTCTTGATGAGGACGACGAAGCGGTAGGTGCCCCGGAAGCAGGCGATGACGGCCGGGGCGGGACCGGCCAGCTGCATCGTGAGCTTTTTCTCCTGATCGCCCGGCTGTCCCAGAGGGACCATATTGTCGTGGAACTGCTGCTCGAAGCGGCTGGCGAAATCTTCTGCGGCCTGACGAGCCTTCTGCTCATCATCCGCCTGGAACAGCAGCTTGATGAGCCGGCTGAACGGCGGATAGAAAAGCTGCCAGCGCTGCTGCAGCTCGCGCTCGTAAAAGCCGGCATAGTCCTGAGCCATGCCGCAGCGCACGGCGTAGTGCTCGGGATTGTACGTCTGGATGACGACATGTCCCTCGCCCGTATGGCGCCCGGCCCGCCCGGCTGTCTGCGTGATGAGCATGAAGCAGCGCTCTGCCGCGCGGAAGTCCGGCATGTTCAGCGCCGAATCAGCGCTGATGATGCCGACAGCGGTCACACTCGGTATGTCGTGCCCCTTGGCGACCATCTGCGTGCCGAGCAGAATGTCGTATTCGTGCCGCCGGAAGGCCGTCAGTATATCGCGATGAGCGAATTTCCGTCCTGTCGTATCGCGGTCCATGCGGATGACGCGGGCCTGAGGCACGAGTTCCCGCAGTTCCTGCTCCAGCTTCTCGGTACCGGAGCCGAAATACTTTATATAGCGGCTGCCGCACTGCGGGCAGATATCCGGCACCGGTTCGCGAATGTCGCAGTGATGACAGACGAGGCTGCCGTTGCGATGATAGACGAGCGGCAGGCCGCACTCGCGGCACTTCATGACGGCACCGCAGGAGCGACACATGACGAACGTCGAAAATCCACGACGGTTCAGCATGATGATGACCTGCTCCCGCCGCGCCAGCGTATCGCGTATGAGCTGCTCGAGCTCGCGCGATATGATATGGCGGTTGCCCATGGCCAGCTCGCGACGCATATCGACGCAGCGCACCCGCGGCAGTGGCAGGTCGCCGATGCGGTGCGGCATCGACAGCAGGGTCAGGCTCCCGGCCCGGGCCCGATAAAAGCTTTCGAGCGATGGCGTTGCACTGCCGAGCAGCAGGGCTGAACCATGTATGCGTGCCAGTTCCCCGGCCACGACACGCGCATGATAGCGTGGCGATTCATCCTGCTTGTATGAGGAATCCTGCTCCTCATCGATGACGATGAGACCGATATCATCGAGCGGCGTGAATAGCGCCGAACGGGCCCCGATGACGATGCCGGCCTCATGGCGCCGGGCCCGTATCATCGCATCATTGCGCTCCGCGAGCGACAGGCGGCTGTGCACGACGATGATATCGCGCGGAAAATACGCCTTGAACGCGGTCACTACCTGTCCGGTCAGGGCGATCTCCGGCACGAGCACGACGACCTGCCGCCCGAGCTCCCGCGTGCGTCGCGCAAGCTCGATATAGACCTGCGTCTTGCCGCTGCCCGTCACGCCCTGCAGCAGGAATCCATGATAGCTGTGCTCGCTGAGCACGGGCTCCACCGCCGCCACTACCCGCTGCTGGTCCGCCGACAGGGTGAAATCCTCACGGCTGATGCCGGCCGGCAGGCGCCCCGGTTCCGCCGCGTAGCTGTCGCGCAGGACGCGACGGCTCTGGATCTCTATGAGGCCGCCCGCAGCCAGATTCTTCATGGTCGCCAGCGATACGCCTTGCTCCTTCGCTGCAGCCTGCGTCATGCGTCCCTCCGAACTGTCTGCCAGCAGCTGAAGCAGCTTTTGCTGGGCTTTCTTGCGGCCCAGCCCTGCCAGGAGCCCCGGCGTCACTGGCTGCGACAGTACCAGCACTTTCTCATAGCGCGCCGCATCGCGTTTCTTCGCGGCGTAGTCGCGACTCAGCACATGATACTGCAGCATGCGCTCCAGAGCAGTATCGAGCGCATGCTCATCCGGGAATACGCTCTCCCCGTCTGCCTCGTCCCCGGCTGCCGACGACTCGCAGCAGCGATGCTTCAGCTCGAGCCGGCTCAGCGGCCCCTCGGCAGCGAGCAGGTCATAGAGGGATTTATACTGCGGCATAGCCAGCAGCAGCTGCCCCTGCTCTGAGAGTCCGTATTCCGCCACATAGCGCACGGTGATCTTCAGCCCTGATTTGCCGGGCATGAACAGGCGCATCATCTCCGCCAGCGAGCACAGATAGAACTCCGCCAGCCAGCGGGCCGCCTCGAGCATGCGCGGGCTGAACCATGCCTCATCGTCCACCGCCGCAATGATGTCCTTGAGCGTCACTCCCTCCGGCGCCTGCTCCGTCAAAGCGACAACGAAGCCCTCAACCTTGCGGCCGCCGAACGGCACGAAAACCCGCCAGCCGGGGCCCACGCCCCGCCTGGCAAGTTCCTCAGGCACATGATAGCTGAACGCCTTCGCTATGCTTTTTACCGGTATGTTTACAAAGACACTGGCTATCAAGGTTGCTCTTTCCCACCTTTGTCCTGATTTGCGCGGCGCTGCTCATCATAGATGCCGATGAGATGCGATAGCGTGCGCACGAGATCCTGCATGACAAGCGGCTTCGTCAGATGGGCATTCATGCCAGCAGCTTTTGATTTGGCCTTGTCCTCCTTGAACGCGTTGGCTGAGAGTGCCACGATCGGCACGGCCTGGGCATCGGCGCGCGGGAGCGACCGGATGGCTCTCGTCGCCTCCAGTCCGTCCATGACCGGCATCCGCACATCCATAAGTATCGCGTCGATGCTCCCCGGAGCCGATTGCTCGAACACCTGGACGCCCTGCCGGCCATTGCTCGCCGCTACGACGTCCAGCTTCTTGAGCTTCAGCAGCGATGACACGATCTCGAGATTTAGCGGATTGTCCTCGCATACGAGTATGCGGTGCCCGGCCAGCGAAGCCTCGCTCTCCGCCGAAGTCTCAGGCTCAGCCATATGGCCTTCAGCCTGCTCGAGGAACAGATCCGTCGTTATGACCGTCCCCTCGTTCACCTTCGATTTCACAGCGATCGTACCGCCCATGACATCCACGAGGCGCTTCGCTATCGAGAGTCCAAGTCCCGTCCCCATGGCTCCGGTCTGAGACATGGCATGTTCCTGCTCGAAGGGATTGAACATGCGCGGCTGGAACTCCTCGCTCATGCCCACGCCGGTATCGCTGACGATGAACCGGCACTTGCGTCGGTGCCCCTCGCGCTCCGGCAGCACCTGCGCCTTGAATGTGACCAGTCCCCCCTGTGGCGTGAACTTCACCGAATTCGACAGGAAATTCAGCATGATCTTGCATATTTTCAGCACGTCGACACGTACGAGACCGAGTTCCTGCAGGTCGATATCCACCCGGAATTCCACCCCTGCTTTCTGCGCCACGGCTTTTACCGTTGTCAGCAGATTGTCGAATATATGCTGGGCCGGCACCGTGTCATAGTCCACTTTCACCTTGTCGCTGGCCAGTCGCGATATATCCAGGGTATCATTCACAAGGTCGAGCAGGAACTCGCCTGACTGCTTGATCTTCGCGATATATTCCTGGACGCGCTGCGGGTCGTCAGCACACTGCTGGGCGAGCTCGACGAAGCCCAGGATCCCGTTCAGCGGCGTGCGCATGTCATGACTGACATTCGACATGAACTCCATCTTGACCGCGTCGGCATGCTCGATCTTCTTGATATTCTCATGCAACTCATTGTTGAGCTCCATGATCCTCTGCCGCTGCTGATATTCATCAGTGACATCCTCGAAACTGCCGACGAGACCGACGATCTTGCCATTTTCTATAATCGGACTCTTGCTGGCCAGGATGTCGCGCATCTGGCCGTGACTCCGGCAACGCCCGTGCACCCGGCAGGTCGAGTTGCCGGTCTGCAACACCCAGGCTTCATCATTGCGGAATGGCGCATCGTCATCATGCCAGCCCATTTCCTCATCCGTCTTGCCGATGAGGACGGTTTCCGACGGAAATCCATAGTAATCGAGAAAGGCCTTGTTCGCGCCAAGAAAACGGCGTTCCGAATCCTTCCAGAACAGTGCCGTCTGCGTCGTGTCCAGTATCTTTTCCAGCAACAGATTCAGATGATGGTGGCTGTGGGATATTTCCTCACTCACATTATGACCGTATGTCACATGCACGCAGTTCACCGACAGCAACGGGCCGATTCCAGCCTGTACCTGAGCCTCGATTCCGGACATGAGCCACGTGTACCCTTTGGCAGCCGGTACGCGGAACCGATAGCTGATCTGCTGGTACTTGCCGGGATTCGCACAGCAGGTCTGCAGGGCCCGGCGCACGCGCTCGACATCATCAGGATGCACATGCTCGGACAGTGGTTTCTCAAGGAATGCTTTCGTCTCGCGGGCTCCCTGTCCGATGAACTTGCACATGCCCTCTGATACATGGATCACCTGCATATGCGTCTTCAGGCAGCGCGCGATGAACAGCGGCACTTTGACTTCGTTCACGCTATCCGGAACCATATCCTCGTACAGCATACGCCCTTCACCCTTCTCTGCCATCATTCTGCTGGAAGCACAGTCCCCACCATTCTTCCGCCATTTCATCCCGATTGGTATCTATATAGATTATACAACAAGCCGGAAAAAAGTAAAAGACAGCATCATACCAGAAAGAGCCACGAAAAAATGCATCGTGGCTCCATTGGAATCCCTATGATGTTTGTTTCAGGCTCAGCTCTGCGCTGCGGTAGCTGCCGTAGATGATGTTGATCCGTCCGTATCCGTCGTACCGGAATTCAGCTGGGCATAGAGGTCCGTGAATTTCTTCGTGATGGCATCATGCGTATCCTGCGTGATCTGGGGCATGCTGTCATCGCCCGTGGCATCCTTCCACGACAGGCCGGCCTGCTCGAAGCCTTTCTCTATAGCCGCCTGCATGCTCTGAAGCTTCGTCGTGTCATTGCCCGCTATCGCCGTCGCCATATCGAATATGCGGCCAGCCACCGCGTCGACCGACCAGTCGCCGCCATCGGACACCGCCTGCTGTGCCTCCTCCGGCGTCGTGGCCACAGCCGGCAGCGCGAACTTCGACGTGTCGATCATGAGACCACCGAAATTCAACTGGCCGATGCCCTGATCCATCCAGCCCTGCAGCTTCAGATTCTGCTCCGTCATCGTCTGGATCATGATCTGGTAGCTCTTGTCGATGCCCTGCTGCAGCGTATCGATCTGATCGCTCGTGAGCCCCTTGATTGCCTGAGAGGCCGTCTGAGCAGCCGAGATGTCGAGCGAATATGCCTGGCTGCTGTCCGTCACCTGGCTGCCCTGCTCGTTTGCAGTGCCAGTCTTGCTCTGCGCTGTCGTCTTCGTGCTCAGGGTCGCATTCTGCGAGACGACCTGCGATATCATTCCTACATCCATGTTTCTTCCTCCTTACCCGCGCGCGGCGTATCCCTCGCCGACGCATAGATACAGCGACTATATTCTATCTTGATTATACCGCATCCGGTCGGGGAAGACAATAAAAAACCTGCAGAAAGGGCTGGGAAAAAGCAGTGCCTTTTCCCAGCCCTTGATTCCATATGTATGACCGATACCGATCAGGCCGTCTCGCGCTTGTAGAGCACGAGGCTGTAGCCGAACGCCACCATGGCGCCCAGGACGAAGCCGATCGCCGTTATGAGCTTCTTGCGCGGGAAGGACGGACGGTCCTCACGCGGCAGGTTGGCTTCATCAACGACCTGGATATCCATCGACTCCATGGCCTCTTTTATCTTGTCATTCTCGCTTTCCTTGACGAGGTTGACGTAGATCTGGTTCTTGATATCAGCATCGCGCTGGAGCTGCATGTACTCGATGACGGACGACGGGTAATCTCCCATCTCCTTCTGCTTCTCATCGCGCTTCGCTGTCAGAGCATCGATGCTGGCCTTCGATACCGCCAGTCCTACCTCGGACTGGGCCTCCTGCTCGAACAGCTTGGCCTGGGCCGGACTCAGGCTCGATGCCTGGCTGGCTACCGAGGCCTCGACCTCGTTGCTCAGGCTCGACTGCAGGTCGGCGAGCTGTGATTCGGCCGCCCTTACACTCGGATGTTCCTCCGTGTATTTCTGGCGCAGACCGACGAGCTCTACCTGTTTGTTGACGATCTGCGAGCGTATGCTGGCGACCGTCGGATTATCATTGATGTTGTAGCTCAGCGATCCTGCATTGATCTCATTCAGCTTGGCCTGAGTCGATGCCAGCTTGGCCTGTCCCGTCTGCTGTGCGACTTCCTGAGAGCTGATGGCATCGTCATATTCTTTCAGCTGATTGACGAGGACCTTGGCCTGTTGCTCCGGGCTGTATATCTTATGCTCGCGCTGGTAGTCAGCGAATTTGCGCTGTGCTTCCTCGGCTTCCTGCTTCGTCGTGTTGATGCGATCATCGAGGAACTTCAGCAGGAGGCTCTGCGTCTGCTGGTTCTTGTCGGTCTGCAGGGCGAGGAAGTTCTCGACGACGGACTGCGATATCATCTGTGCCTCTTCCGGCGTCTTGCCCGTCGCCGTGACCTCGATGAGGTTCGTCTGCTTCGTGTTCTTTATGTCGAGGTACTTCTTGGCGAAGTCTTTCGGCTCCGGTATCTTGTCCTCATCCTCCCACTCCATGCTGTCGATGATCGGCTGCAGGACCGAGCGCGATTTCATGAGCTCCATGTAGTTCGTCGTCGGCGAGTCAGCACCGCCCATGCCCAGCATAGCTGCCGCGGCTGCCGCACTGCTCATGCCCTGACCGGTACGCGTCTGCACGAGCGTCGTCGACTCATATTTCTTCGGCAGTATGAACGAAACGATGAGCGCCACCAGTGTAAACCCGATGACGATTATCCCCAGTTTCTTCTTGTGCCGGGCCATGACGCCTGCCAAGCGCCCGAGGTCGATGCTTTCTTCTTCGTTCTGTTCCACTCTCTTACTCCTTTTCCTCCAATTGGATAACAATCCCCAATACCTGAATCCCCTGGCTGTCAGTCAGCCTGATATTTCCTGTACATACCTATATGATCTATCACCATTCAGCTTGCGGTAACGCCCTGCTGCTCGACAGCTGCTGCCTGCTGCTGCAACTGTGCCTGAGCCTCCGCCTGGCGCGCACTCAGCACTCCGGCTGATTGCTGAGCCTTCTGCCGGCTGTCAGCCGCCGTCTTATCCAGATTGCTCTTGACCTGGCTCAGCACCTGCTCCGATTTATGGAAGCTGTTCGCTATGTCTATGATCTGCTGGAACGTATTCTGGAATTCGTCCATCGTCTTGCCGAAAGCCTCGGCATTGTACGCATTCACCTGGGCTGCATAGTCATCAGCCTCGGCTCGCATCTTCGCCGCATAGTCCTCGGCCTCAGAGCGCTTGCGCTCCGCCTCTGCCTGTGCCTCCTGCACGAGGTGCTTGCCATGCTCCTCGGACTGCTGGATGATCTCCTTCGCCCGGGCCTTGGCATGCTGGACAGTCTCTGTCTGGTCGGTGATGCGGTCGGCCTGACGCTTGGCCTCATCCTTGATGCGCTTGGCTTCGCTCTTGGCATCCGACAGGATGCGGGCGCGTTCCTTCTTTATCTTATCCGCCTCAGCCAGCTCAAGCGGCAGATCGTGGCGCAGCTGCTCAACATAGTGGACGAGGTCGGTATCATTGACAAGGGTACGCGATACGAGCGGCACGCGACGGGCATCGACAACCAGCTCTTCTATTTTTTCCAATGCTTCTTTTACTGACATATAGAATTTACATCCTTTCGTCTATCTATGAGAGCCTGCTCGACGCATGCCGGCACCAGCCCATGTATATCCCCGTTGAACCTGTAGAGCTCACGCACGCCAGACGAGCTGAGGAATCCATACTCGGGACGAGCCATGAGCAACACCGTATCGATATCCGGTGCCAGGCGGGCATTCATCGCAGCCTCGCGCTGCTCATAATCGAGATCGCCCGCTGAGCGCACCCCGCGGATGATCAGATGCGCATCCACTTGGCGCATATAGTCGGTCAGCAGTCCAGAGAACGACGTGACACGTGCATTCTCGATATGGGCCACCGACTCCTCAAGCAGTGCGACACGCTGCTCGACCGGCAGGAATCCCTGCTTGTTCACATTGTGGAACACGCATATGATGAGCTCATCCACCATGCGGCTGGCGCGCTCGAATATATCAATATGCCCGCAGGTAACAGGATCGAAGCTGCCTGAGCATACTGCCTTCCTCACCATGAATCCCTCCGCTCTCACTGCTCCGCCAGATAGTCGGCGCGCTGATAGAAGCTCAGCTGCGTCGTATGTCCGTAGCGGCGCGTCAGCACGCAACACAGATTCCGGGTGGCCGGCAGCTCTACATCGCCGCCATGCTCGATGACGACGATGGCCTCGGGTGCCAGCAGCTCATCTGCTGCCGCATCGAGGCTCTGCAGAGTACGCTCCACCAGCCCGCCATGATAGGGCGGGTCAGCGAAGACAAGTGAGAACCGGCTGTCCGGCCCGACCGTGCGGGTCAGGCGTGCCAGCTCGGCCTGCACGTCGCCGCTGCGTATAGCGGTCCGCTCCGAGAGATGGGTATGCTCGGCATTCGCCTTCAATATCGCTGCCGTGGCCTTGTCCACAAGTACCGCCGAGCTCGCTCCGCGCGAAAGCGCCTCGAGCCCGAGACTGCCCGTCCCCGCATAGAGATCCAGCACCCGGCGCCCGATGACTTTGTCGGACAATATGCTGAATATGGCTCCCTTGATGCGGTCTGAGGTCGGACGCGTGTCCAGCCCCTTGGGCGCACGCAGCTTGGCCCCGCGCGCTGTCCCTGTGATAATGCGCATGACACCATTCCTCTCAGATTTCAACTACTTTATCATAGCATATTTTCAGCTTTTCGTGAAGTCGCATGCTATAATATTAGATAAAAAATCCGAGGTGATATTATGCAACCTGACCAGAGCCGTACCGGCGTCCGGCCCTCGCCCCTGAAAGTCATAATAACTATAGCTATACTGCTGGCCGCCCTGCTCGGCTGGTACCATGGCGCCCTGCGCACGCCGGTGAAAGGAGCACCGCTCGTGCCGCCAGCCACCGCACCGGCCGATGAAGCCGCATCAGCTCCGGAACGCATCGTACTCGTACCGCTCGACTCGCGACCGCCCTGTCGCGACCTCGTCGTGAACAGCGCCCGGTTGCTGAACCGTGCCGTGCTGCTCCCGCCCGGCGAGCTCATGGACTACTACTCGCAGCCGGGCGACACCGCGGGACTGCGCCGCTGGCTCGATGAATCGCTATCTGGCTCATCGGCTGCCATCCTGTCCATCGACCAGCTGCTCTACGGCGGACTGCTGGCCGCCCGCGAGAAATCGGCCAGTCCCGATGAGATACAGGCCCTGGCCGACGATCTGCGCGCCCTGCACGCAGCCCATCCCGAGGTGCCGCTCTATGCCTTCAGCATCCTGCCGCGGCTGACGCCGCAGGATGGCATCGACGGCTATCAGGAGCGCCGCGACCTCGTCGAGTACTCACGGCTGAAAGGCCGCGAGTGGGCGGCAGCGCACGGCCAGCTGGCTGCCGGTGACGAGCCGCTGTCCGCTGAGCTCCAGCAGCGGCTGAATCAGCTCGAGAGCCGCATCCCGCCCGACAGCCTCACGCGCTATCTGGCCCATTTCACCGAGAACGAGGAGCTGAACCGCACGCTCATCGACCTGACGCATGAAGGGGTCCTGCACTGCTTCGTGCTCGGCCAGGACGACGGCGAGCCCTACAGCATCCCGAACATCGAAAAAGAAAACCTCCGCGCCTGCATCGAGTCCGCTGAGGCTGCACCAGCAGACACCGCTGACGCCAGCGGCAGCCTGTTCATCACGCATGGCGCCGATGAGCTCGGCCTGATGCTGCTGGCCCGCTATGCCAACGAAGCCGCTGGCTACCAGCCGCGCGTCGCCCTGCGCTATGCGGATCCGGGAGCCGCCCGCCGCATCATGCCCTACATGGCCATCACGAACGAAGAATGTGCGCAGGAGAAAATCGACCTGCTCGGCGGCCGGACCGTCACAGATGGAGCCGATTTCACGCTGTACATCAATGCCGGCGATATGAAGCAGGACACGATATCGCACCGCGGCCCGGCGGTGCAGGAGCTGGCAGAGGCCCTGCGGTCAGACGGCACCGGCGCTCCCGCCACGGAGGACCACCCCGCCTCGTCGCTGGCTCTCGTAGACCTCTCCGTTCATTTCAATGCGCAGGAGACATTGCTGCCGCTGCTCATCGACAGCCGCGCACCGCTTCATAACCTGCTGGCCTATGCCGGCTGGAACACCGCCAGCAACGCCATCGGCACGGCCCTTGCCCAGGCCAGCCTGGACGGTGCCGCCCGCCGACAGGCTGATTCCGCAGAAGCTGCCGAACATACCGCTGCTGTCCGGACAGCACTGCTCGACGCCCGCCTGCTCGAGGACTACTACTATCTGAAGTCCGACATCGACCTCGTAAACCGCGCACTCAAAAAGGCCGGCTATACGAATACAGCCGACCTCGATCTCGAGCACAATTCCCACTGGGCCAACGCCATGATGCAGCAGACACTCCGGGCTCAGGCCGCCACGCTCAAAAGCACCCGCGCCTATCGCGAGCCGTTCCGGTCCTATGGCTATGACGGCCACCTGCAGGCTTACGACCTGACGTTCTCTGCCAGCTATCCCTGGCCCCGGACGTTCGAAATCAACCTCGCCGCTGTCCCCTTTCTGACCCATTGATAGCGAAATACCTATCAGTACTTGAGATGCAAACTAGTATGATAAAGCAGCGGCAGGCATGGTTCCAGAATGAAGCGTCGTGCTTTGGCGTTAAGAAATCAAATTTTTCCCTATCAAGCAATCCCGCGGAAAGTACTTTCGTTCAAGCGCAGCGCGTTTA